>NZ_VIUK01000018.1:0-141208 GCF_007828295.1 Pseudomonas sp. SJZ080 | reverse complement strand
AACTGGATTAGACCGCACCAATTCAACAACGGACTGGCCCCAGCTCAGGCCGAGAAAAAACTTAACGTCGTGTCCGGGATTAGTTGACCACTACACAGAGAGCTCATCGCCGAGGATCAAGGGAAACTTTTCTCAGATGACGAGTATCCGTTACTCAAGGGAAACGAAGATGCTTGCAAGCTTCTCGACTTCTCGTTGGGTGATGGTAAAAATCTACTGATCCCCTGCACAGAGTACTTCGTACGTGCCTATGCCAGAAACATGGAGATCTGCAGGGCCCTTGCTAATTTGCGTTGGAACGATGTTTTTAATGTTCTTTATCAAAACCCAAAAGCAGAACGTAATCTGCCCGTTTGGCTAGTTCGCCCGGGCCCGAGAATGCGCTTCTTCGACGCAGTGTTCCTGGCTCATATTCTCTACGACCCGCACACGGCTAGCGTTGTAAAAAGGGTGAATTCGCAATTCATGTCCCAAGCACCGGGCAAGCCAATGCTTCTCAAATGCGAACCATGGTTCGAAGGTCATGGTGAGATCCTCGGTCGGGGCAAATGGCTGAATGGCGGGAAAACTTTTTTGTGCTTGGATCTGATAGGAACAAGCATGCCCAAAGGTCCTGAAGTTGAATTTCAAAAGCTGAAGTTCGACAGCAGCGAAGGCTTGGATGGCCTGGGAAGAATCGTGCTGCCGCGCCCGATCAAAAGCGCTGCCCTCGAAGAGTTCCTCCAGGAACGTTCCACGATCGAGCCCGATCGGCATGCCGAAATTTATGAGGCGAAAGCCGCGCCCTTCAAAGTGCTTGGCGAAAAACGGCCAGTGAAGAAATCAAAATCTGTCGTGAAAGCCAATAAAAGTCCACTTGGCCCAGCACCACCTGAGGCAGATGGAGTCTCTGCTGGTACTGGCACCGGAAGTGGAAAGAACGTCGGCAAGCTTGAGACCGTGTCGGATGCAGAGCATGAGACAGCACCTGACGTGGCGCTGGAAACTCAAGGCTTTTTTATGGACATCTGGAATGCACTCAAATCAATCGCCGCTGACAATCCGGAAAAGATCCTGCGCGTTGACTGGTACACGCCCGTGGCACGATTCAGCAGTAAGCCGCCACTCGGTGTCGTTGAGCTCGTGGTCGAAAACGAAGAGGAGCTTCCATCAGATGTTCGATCCTGGCTGTATCTCGACCGAAGCGCCGGACTGCGGCGGGGAATATTGATCGTCCGCATCAAGACGACCAAGGGCAATTTCTTTTGCTTCGAGATTCAGCGAAAGGACGGGAAAGAAGGTCAAATCCCTCCGGGATCTGCAGGACTGTTGATGACGTTCAGCAGAAATGAAGAGGCATTCAAGCATTTCGTCAACGAGCTATGCCGAAGGATTCCCGGCTACAGAGGGGTGTTCAGCAAACTCAAGAAGCTGTACCCAGAAGAATACGTCACCTTTAACCATGGCAAACATGACAAGGAAATTCTTTACCGGAACATCCTCATCAACAAATTCGGTGAGCTTGATCTAGCGCTTGTCTAATCTTGGAGCTCTACCGACTCCCTAGAGAAGCGTCCCGCTGTAGCCGGCGAGATGAACTAGGCTTCCGGAAGCTCTTTCCAAGGACGACCGTCATGACTGACTACTCAGACTGCAAGATCGCCACGGCTGATGCTCTGACACTGCTTCTGCACAACCAGCACGCACTAGGCGCGGCGATCGAAGAAATCACCAAGTGGCTTTCTGAGAATGGTGTAGAGATTGTTGCAGCCAATGCAGTGGCAGCTATGGAAACCCTGGATGTAAATTCAAAAGCGATTGCAGACGCGATCATGCAACTACGGCAGTGCTAGATAACTACCCGGACTCTGGAGTCATAGATGACTTACCGCGACGGGACACTCTCCGCAGGCTGCGGCCGCGCTGCATGATGGTCAGGTAGAATGCTGAGAGATGGCTAAGTCCATGGATTACCCTTTAATCGACGATGGTTCGCTCATAGGTGCCCGCTGATGGCACCCACAGCACCCCTTGTGGACATTCAATGTTGAATCCTGCAGTCCCCTGATACGTTGCCGGAACATAGACGAGTGCCTTGCGACTGATCCTGCCGAGACCATGAAAATAGGCCAAGGCCTTAACAATCCATCGAGACTCAAAATCACTTGTCTCATCGCGTTGTGGCAACAACTCGACAAGCTCTCGCTCGCGTTTCGCTAGTTTCTGTTGTCTTGCCCAATTCGCATCCGGACGAGAGTTCAGTCCCGCGCTGTAAACCTTGTTCAAGTACCCGATGAACCCGGTGACACTTGCCACCGTCCCCGGCGACTTACGCCAATAACTATCGAGCGCTTTCTGGTCAACCATGGCGGCGGCCTTCAGCCGCGAGTATCCCAGCAAATCAGAGGCAGATCGTAAGGCGAGCCTGGTTGATCTTAGGCTAATGTCACCGGCCGCCAAGCGGCTTTGCAGCATGCGGTAATAACCAACAATCAATTGCTGGGGCCAGGGTTCTCGGGGTTGCTCCATGATGCCCTGCACACGTCGCTGCTCAGAATCTGTTTCGCGGACCTGCGCGCATACCATCAAACCGTCGAGCTCGCTCAGCCAACGCATCGGAACGCGGGCACGGCGCAATCCTTCAGCCGAGAAATGCCGCAGCAGTTGAACGTACGGAGGCACATCCTGCCAGACGTTTTCGAGCTCTTTGAAGAACTCGTAATAAGTGTTGATCTTCAAGGCTCCCGCCTTGGGCCCAAGCTCAATCAAAGCCCAACTTCCGAATCGCTGAAACCGCTGCGCCATGGATTGAACGCTCAATCCGGCAACGTTAATTGCCAAGCGCTTGTGGAAGGTTCTCTCCCAATAGCATTGCTCACATTCTTCGCCACGCCCGGCTGGTGTACTGACACCACAAGTCACACACGCATGCACACCTGCTGTGATGCAGACCTTGCAGCGCCGGCGACCATCAGATCCCGCAATCAGTACGCGATGTCGCCGGCAGTCAGGGCATGTCTCGGCAGCAGGACCACTGCATTTTGGGCAGAGCAATTTGCCAGTCAGCGTGTTCCTCGCTGTTCGCTGTGAATGCGTCCCGCAGGATTCGCAGATTGCTGGCTCACGAAAGTGCACTGCGCAGGGTTTGCACACAGGCCCATAGGGGGTGATACGCCCGACTTTGAAATCGACTTTGTTGCATCGGGCGCATGGCCCACTCCTTAAGCAGGCGCTGCAGCGCGCGGCCTTATCAAATGTCGGGAGCCTGGAGAAATTGCCGCAGCCCGAACAGAGTCGACGCTTGAAGAGTCGTGGATAGCAGTTCCCGCAATAGCGCTTTTCTTGGTAAACCCTTTTAGGCTGCGCTACGACACGGCCGCAGCCGTCGCATTCACAGCGATCCAAATGTTCAACGGATGCCACGTCGTCTGACCTTTCGTTTCAGTCGCAGCCACATACGCAGCGTCTGCGCGGGGCTACTGGGATGTTGACGGCCAACACCACTTACCAAGTGATGCCTAGGCGACTGGAGTGCTGCGACCAAATCCAGCAGAACTGGAGGCGCACTATTGGGGGAAAAGTGCAGAGTCGAGGCTGGAAGCAACTCATGTCGCGCCGCTTCGATAAATTTTTCTGGCCCAGCCGACATTATTACCCACGCGATACTGAGCAGCACAGAGCGATCAGCGGGGGAGAGGTATTCAAGAGGCAACCCCAACGGAATCGGCTGGAGAGACTCAGGCAATATGCCCAGTGATTCGAAGAATCGCCCAGCAGCAACGCTATGTCGACGTACTGCTGCTTGGGCAAAGCTCACCATGGTTCGTGCAACGGTCAACCAATCGCGAAAATCGAGAGACGATGTTCCGTACATGGGCCGAAGGCCAATGCTTTCGTCCACGTACCTCTGGAAAGCCAGAGCAGCCTCTGCAGCAGCGCTCCGATCTCCGCCGCTTAGTGAAGCACCGCACCTATGGCAGTCGCTCAGCGAGGCACCGGCTCTCAGAAGTTCCGGCTGCAGAGGAGCCAGACAACGTCCACACCGATCAACAAGCTTTATCCCATGGATAGGGCAGCAGGTATGCCAGGCCAGGCGCCATTGAATGCAATACCGCGAGTTGGATTGCGCAATGCAATCCGGGCAGCATTGTAGGCCCCCGCTATGATGCCCCCCTCTGCAACCCAGCACCGTTAGCCAAGGCCAATTCCCGCACGGCAGTCTGTCCGGCCAACGCACGATCGAGGACATCGCACGCCCAAGGGTAGCGGACTGCAGACTCGCGTAAGGTACACCCGACAGCCTGCTAAGAACCGCAAGCCTGCTCTCTGCCACAGATCGATCCAGATCACTTGCCCAAGCTCTAAAGCCAGGCCATGTGATTGCGGTCAACGCTGCGGAGGAGCAGCCGTGAGCAAGTGCCATCCTGACAATCCAGGAAGTCAGAAGCTCGTCGGCGAGCAGCGGTTTAGTGAGGGGCCAGATCGGGTTTACAGGGCCTGCTCCCGGATGCCACGAGTAGGACGTAACCATGACATGCTCTCGATGAGTTCTATGTCAATGCACTCCTTACCGGAAGCTATGGCCTGCTTCGCACACTCCATCAGAAGCCGGTGCACATTCCCCAAGTTTCCGCCGGAAATTGCGTGTATACGTCGGGCCTTATCTGGATGTGCCAACCCAGAGGGCTTCTTCAGCGGCAGTATCGACTCAAACCCTTTGAGCAAGCGCTGGAATTCGGGATCGAGCTTCCACTGATCGAGCTTGATGACATCGAAGCGACTGGCATGTTGTGGGTCATGATGAAGGATACGAACGGCATCCGTTGTGCCGACGCCAATGATCGGTATCACCAGTTCATTACAGAGCGACTTCAAGGCGTTCATCACCTCACGCTGCTTGATCGCAGAGCCCGTCAGCAACGAATGAAACTCATCAATGATCAGCATTCTGACCCTGAGCTCACGGAAGGAATGAATCACCTGGTAACGCAATGCCAACTTGGTATCCGTGATCCTGTAAGGCATCCATAGCTGCTCCAACAAAGCCACATACAGCGCCTTCTCGTCAGCAGCCGAAGGTGCCTCCGCGAGAATCAAGGGGCGGACCGGATCATCATTTTCGTCGACATACCCTTCACCATGTGTTTTCTGGAATCGCCTGATGATGGTCGTCTTGCCGTTGTTGGAGTCGCCCACAATCAGCAGATTAGGCATGCGAGCTCGCTTGGGCATGACGATCAGGTCATTGAGCGTGTCCAAGACAGTGCGAGCCGATGCATACCCGATCCAACGCTCCTCTCCCATGAAAAGGATCCGATCCCGATCACTCAGCTGCAACACTGGCCGAAAATCAGGATGAATGTGTTCGTATGTGCTCATTCGACTTCACCTGTTGATTCCACCTCCGAAAGCATAAGTAGGTCAGAATCCTCCTGTAAGGGATCCAGTACCAACTTCGCAACGGGCTTTGTCGGTTGCGCCGGCGTACCCTTCTTCCCGTGAGTACGACTCTTTTGGGCATCTTTGCGGGCTTTCTTGCTGGTCGCGGACGCCTCTTCGACAAGCTTTCGGTTTTCGACGGCGTACTCGGCGATCAATGCATCGTCTATGTTCTCGCGCCCTTCGCTTACAGCTTTGTCCTTGGCAGCGTGATACTCCCAGAGGGTCACCGCAGGGAACGCTTGGTATGAGGCTGGCACTCGGAAGTATTGCTTCAGAACAGGGTCGTAGAACCAAATGACGCTGACATCCCTCGGATCCCGCCTGAAGAGCAGCTTGAGTGCCTTTCCGGTCGCGGGATCCTTTTGATTGATCCAATGACGCAGCGCCTCGGAGTAGTAGAACAGATCCCACTGCACACCGTACGTCTGCACAGTCCTGCGAACGGACGGCAGAAAATCCAATTGAACCGCCAAGGGATCGGTCGGTCGCGCCGGCACACTGACCAGAGGATCAACCTCCCGATTGCCGAAGAACGCCAACTGCCACTTGCGAGCAGGGCTCATGTGAATCTTTTTATGGTAGGTCTGGTGGTACTTCAGAATTGACCGAACCAGCCATACATCGAATTCCGCCATTGTGAGAACGGCTTTAGCATCCGAATCGTAACCCTCCCGCTCCTGAGGGTTACTAAATGTTGTACCCGGCAACTCGTGCACCATTCTCATGAAAGTGCCAAGCACCCGCTCGATTCGACCACCGTATTTTGGAACTTTGGATGGTCGGAAGACGCTGTCTATCCCGTAGTTCTTACAGGAATCTACGATGTTCTGCGCCCTGAAGTCTGCACCATTGTCAGTGTGAATCGTTCGCGGGAAACCCCATACCGGCCACTCTCCACGGATGTCGTGGGCAGCCAGCCAGGCTTCCTTGGGCAAAATCGAATGTGCGATGCACATCGCCACAGATGTCTCGGAAGGCGACTCGAACGCCAAGTAATAGCCAACGATCATGCAGGAGTAGATGTCGATGGCTAGGGTGAGCCATGGCCGACCAATTGGCTTGCGATGGCGTTCGTCCACCACAATGAGATTGACCGGGGTATGGTCGATCTGCACAACGGCTAGGGGATAGCCTTCGTCTGGAAACTGACCGACTGAAGGCGTGTGTCGATTGTTCGCCTGCTCGGCATACCCGCGCCGACGAAGCTTCACCACCTCGGGAATCTGTCGGATCCGGGCCCTGATAGCGGATGCACCCGGAGGCTGAATGTCTAGCGCTCGCGCTCTGCGTCCAATCTCCGAAATCGTGGACTGAACCGTGTACCGTTGCTCAGTCAGGTAGTAATCATCCAGCACCTCTTGAACGAGTTTTTCTCCTTCAACAGAGAGGCGAGTACTGCCTTCGCGCCAACCTCGTTTGCGCGGCACAAGAGCCAAAACCTCATTCCATCGATTGTAGCGATCCAGCCAACGGTAAAGGGTTGCCGTGCTGATTCCGGTCGCCTTCGCACGCGCCGCGACAGACTCTTTGGACAAAACCGTATTGCCCAGCAACGGTAGGATGGCGGAGTAGCGCTTTTGCGCAATAGCCCAGGCATCCGAGCTGATGCTGCTGATATCGTAGTTAACGTACAGGCCGTCCAGTTTCTCCGGATCCACAGCCCTGAGATCCAGAATCTGAAGGGCCGCACTGCGACCTGTCTCGACCTCGGTCGCGATCACCGTTTGTAGATCCAGGATCTGAACAATTCGGTAGACCTGCTTGTCTCTACGCACCATTGCACCGACTTCAATGGCAACGCGAGACCGAACGGGCTCAAACGGAACCAGGTGCTCGCTGGTGTCGTCTTCATACAGCTTCATGATCGGGCACCCAGAGTTCGAGGTCATAGTTCAGAGGTTCGGTGATGTCGCAGTCGACCTGGCGCGTGGCGATCAGGTGCCACAGCAGCGATACACCCCGATCGCGGAAAATACCGTTGAAGTGCCGCGCCAAAAGGTAGTGCACAGGAGCGACTTCCATCTCACGCAGCGTATTCAGCACTGCATCGATGTCACCCTGTTCAAAAATCATTCGCTCGAAACGTTCCAGGAACACAATATTTTCGAGCGGAAGGCCTCGAATCCGCGACTCGTCGTAAATGCGAAACTGCCACCCTTGGGTACGGGCCAACCGGCGGGCCTCCTTCCATTTACCTGCCCAGTCTCGCCATTTCTCTACCCATTGCTCCCTCGGCTTTACCTCAACAAGCAGCGGCCGCAGCTCGCCAAAGTAGGGCAGGTGCCGCTGGTGATAGAAAACAAGGTAATCGGGCGTGTAGATCTGCGGACGGTCTAGGGAGTCGGTGAAGGGAACCTCCACCGGTTGGGAGATAACCGACTCAACCTGATGAGAGAAGCGCATACGCTTCAGAAAGTCCCGTTCCAACGACGATTCGAAAGCAACGCCACCGAGCCCTTTGAAAGCCATCACTCCTGAAATGCTACGGCGGGTCGGTTTGATCTTCCGAACCGGCTTAATCTGGTCGCATCTATTTCCAATCATTTTCTTTTTGGTCTCATTTATTACCGACAGTCTTCTCAGTAATTTCAGAAGGTTTTGATGGCCCATAGACGCCTGTAGCGTAGCCATTTCTCATCTATTTCGAAAGCCTACAGCGGCTCGAAACCGCAACCCGGCGAAATCACCCTCGCCCACCATGGCGTTCTATTCCTCGATGAACTGCCGGAGTTCGACCGCAAGGTACTGGAGGTTTTGCGAGAACCGCTGGAGTCCGGGCACATCGTGATTTCCCGCGCCAAGGATCGCGTGAGGTTTCCGGCCCGTTTTCAATTGGTGGCGGCGATGAACCCGTGCCCCTGTGGATATCTTGGCGAGCCCAGCGGCAAATGCAGCTGCACACCGGACATGGTCCAGCGCTACCGCAACAAACTGTCGGGGCCACTGCTGGACCGCATCGACCTGCACCTGACGGTCGCCCGGGAAGCCACGGCGCTGAATCCTGCACTCAAACCCGGCGATGACACCGCCACCGCCGCGTTGCTGGTCGCCGACGCCAGAGAGCGGCAACACAAACGCCAAGGCTGTGCGAACGCTTTCCTTGATCTGCCGGGCCTGCGCAAACACTGCACGTTATCCACAATCGACGAAACCTGGCTGGAAACAGCGTGCGAACGACTGACCCTGTCATTGAGGTCTGCGCATCGATTGCTCAAGGTCGCTCGAACCCTCGCAGACCTTGAGCAGGTCGATGGCATCACCCGTGGTCATCTGGCTGAAGCGCTGCAGTACCGGCCAACCTCCAGCTGATGAAATCACTCCTTCGTCAGATCCACCAACGGCGTCTGCCGAACCTCGGTTTCCCGCCCGTCCTGAATGTCACTCACCCGCTTCAGCGCCTGGTCCACAGCGCCCTTGTCCGCCAACAAGCTGTAACTGATCTGAAACTGCTTGTGCTCCTTCGGCGCAATCGTCGGCACCAGCCCCAGCGGCCGCTGATAGCGCCGGTTATAGGAAAAGCTGGTCCCCGGCTCGAGACCGGTGACATAGCCCTGGCCTTGGGTATCGGTGTTTTTCCACAGCGAAAACACGGGCAGCGTTTGAGTGTTAAAGCCGACCGAAACGCCCAGGCTACCTGCTTTGTTATGCAACACCGTCAACGTGTCCCCCTTGGCGTCGCCATACGGCACCACGTTGTAAACCGTTTCGTCGTAGTCCTTGGTCGGCGCGCGGTAAGTCTGCCAGTCCGGCAGATCGCCTTTGGCTTTGTCGTTGAACGGCGACACCTGTTTGACCGGTGCAACGAAACGCGCGCCCTGCTCCAGGAATGGCGTGCTGAAGTTACTGTGGTACAGCGCCTGATATTCCTTCGGATAGTCGCCATTGTTGATCAGGGTATCGTTGAGAGCGAACGCTGCGCTGCCGGGCTCGGTGACCAGCTCGGTGATCACCGAGAAGTCGACTTTCTTGAAGGCCTGTTCCTTCAGTTCGCCGCGCAGGCTGATGGCATAAGGCGGTTTTTCGTCGATGTGCAGCGTGACTGTGCTGGCCGGAATGTTGGCAGCACGGCCATGCAAGGTCAGCAGTTCGCCGTTATCGACGCCAGGGTGGCCGACCCATTCGTAGCCGCAACGGGTGACCAGCTCATTGAAACCTTCGAGCCAGCCGAGTCCGCCGCGACCGTTAAGCTCAATGAAGGACGGATTGACCACATCCTTGACCGGCGAATCCCAGCCCATGCGCACATTGCCGACCGATGCCTGCAAAACGTTCATCCCGCGAGTCGGCACCACCGAGAGTTTCATTGTGCCGTTATCGATGTCGACGATGCTGACACCCTCCTGCCGACCACCGTGCAAGGTGCGCAAGGTCACGGAGAAAGGTTTGTCGGTTTTCACGCCGAGTTGCTGGCTGGTGATCTGCCAGTTCTGCGCCGCCTTGTCGGTGTCGAGCAGCACGTAATCCCAAGCCATGGCGTGGGAGGCAGCAGTGAGGACGCCGAGAGTCACGACGAATTTGAGCGGGGTCATGGGGTAAGCCTTTCTTGGAGTTGTGCATTTTTTATAGCGCTGATGAAACGATTCAGCAAGATTAAAAATGCACTCACCCGAGCGTTCGTCGGCCAATACACATTGACCTCAAGCAACACCCGCTCTCTTACGCTAATCTCATGCGGTTTTGGCTGGCCGCCAGATTGACGGCGACATCATTATGACATTAAGGTCACCAGCTAATTGCAGGAGCAAGCACGGGCATTTCCGCCCGTCATTTGCGCGAAGAATCATATGGAGTTTGGATGCGCGGGGCACTATTACGCAGCGGTAAGAGCGGGTCATTCACAGCCCTGGGCGAAACAGGTCAACCGGTCTACCGGGCGGCTCTGCAATTGCGCGAAGCGATTCGCCGCAAGAACCCCGAGATGGTCGATCACCTGGCCATTCCTCAAAGCGATGAACTCGGTAATCAGATCGATTGGTACAGCGGCCTCGACGGCGATGTGATCCCGTGGAGCAGTGCGACCGAAGAAGAACGCGCTCCTGCCCGCCGCCAACTTGAAGCGCTGAAAACCGCGCTCGAGGAATTGAGCCAGCGTTTCCTGGGCACGGAATCCGGCGAACAGCAGCAAGGCGACAAAGCCGTGTTCGGCAAGCTGCTCAAGCGCGTGATTCATTTCCCCGATGAGAACTTCGTCTACCTGGTGCAAGGCAAGCCGGTGCTGACCTTTTGGGGTTTCGAGCATGCCGGTACCGGCAATCGCGATCCCCTGCACTGCCTCTATCAGGTTCCGCCCGCGTTTACGCTGCCCCCGGTGGTCGAAGCCGCGCCTGTCGTTGCGCCCGTCGTGCCGGTGGTTGCTCGTCCGTGGTGGCGTCGCTGGTGGTGGCTGTTGCTGCTGCCGTTCCTGCTACTGCTTTTGTGGCTGTTGCTTGGTCTGCGTGGTTGCGTGCCGATTCCGTTGGTGGCGGTAGACCTGCTGCCTGAGGGCATCGTGCCGGTGGAAAAACAGCTGGAAGAACCGCAACTGACCGGCAATGCCACGACGCTGAACGGCGTTCCGGTGACGGGCACCGTTGTAGGCTCTACCACTGGAACCGGCACCGGTACCGCCGTGACCGGACCCCATGGAGTGGAAGCGCCGGCGGTCGAGGGCAACGAGGCAGATGCAGCGCCGGCCGACCTGGCCAAAGACTCAGCCACAGACCCGGCAACCGAATCGCCCGCCACCCCGCCTGAAAACAAAACCGCGCCGCCGGATATCACATCGCCCGAGGCCGAAAAATCCGCCGCCGCAAAACCCGGCCCTCCCCTGAGCATTCCACCAGACGCCGCTGACGGTGCCGCCAAGTTCCTCGACGGTCAGTTCCGCGCCGGCGCCGGTATTCAGGACCGCCGGACCGGCAAACCGCTGCGTCTGGAATACCAGCTCAAGGACGGTAAGGGCGAAGTCACCGTACACCAGGCCGACGGCACGAAATGCACCGGGCCGGTGAGCGCTACTATGAAGGGCGGCAGCCTGGCCATCGACAGCCAGGGCCAGGCCGTGTGCGCCGATGGCAGCACTTACGACATGCCCAAGGTCAATTGCCGCAAAGGAGCGACCACAGTCGCGGACTGCACCGGCGGTTACGGAAAAGATCAATTCCCCATGTCCATGCGGCAAATGGGCGAATAAGAACGGAATAACCCGACATGTTGCCTGAAGTCACCCAATTCGAAGACACCGTCACGCTCGTCAGCGACACCGGTATCCAGTTCATGGATTTCGCCCTGCGCCTGGACCCTCGCAAAGAACCGGCGGGCGAGTTCGCACCGATGATCAGCGGGTTGATCTGCCGCCTGTCATACAACGAAGAGAAAGACTTCTTTTTCTACGAGCCGGAGCCAGAAAAGGTCGAAAAGGCCAAACCGGCGTTCAGCGTCGACATGAAAAGCAGCCTCGAACTGCTGGACGGTGTCTGGCTGCCGACGCCGTTTTTCCGCTTCATGCCGCCACATCGTTTCGACGAAGGCCCGAGCAACTGGTCGCGCATGCGCCTGGTGAGACTGGCGACGCCCGACATCGACGGCAACACCCATCGCCTGACGATGGCGTTCGACAGCCGCGTGATGCCCAAGCGTGACGGCACTGCTTACCTGGCGCCGAACGAAGAAGACATCAGCTCCGGCGTGTCCTTCAAATTGGCGACCAAGGCCAGCGAAACCCGCTGGTTCCTGGCCCAGCCGTGGGTCAACGAATGGCTGCTCGAAGTGTTCAACGAGGGCAATGCCCACCGCTCGCGCGCAGAGCTGGACACCGACATCCGCGCCAACTATCACCTGGCGCACTACCTCAACTTGCTGAGTCTGCTAAGCAAGCCATCGGCGGCGGAACAGTCGACTGCCCGGCCGAAAGTCGAGATTCCTGAACTCAAAGTGGTGGCCAACGACAGCAATGGCCTGGTCAAACCGATCCCGGTGGATCTGGTGCTGGACGTCGGCAACTCGCGCACCTGCGGCATTCTGATCGAGAACCACGGCCAGGCCGGCTCGGGGCTGAAGCAGAATTACGTGCTGGAACTGCGTGACCTGATCACCCCAGAGCACACCTACAATCAGCCGTTCGAAAGTCGTGTGGAATTCGCTCAGGCGTATTTCGGCAAGGACCACTGTTCGGTCAAAAGCGGCCGGCATGATGCGTTCCAGTGGGCGACGATTGCCCGCGTCGGCAATGAGGCCAGCCGCCTGGCCAGCCGTCGCCGCGGCACCGAAGGCTCGACCGGCCTGTCCAGCCCGAAACGTTACCTGTGGGACGAAAATGCCTACGGCCACGGCTGGCGCTTCAACTGTTCGTACATCAAGACCGACAGCGAGCCGTACGCCACTGCCGCACCGTTCTCGCACCTGATCAATGAAACCGGCGAAGCGCTTTACAGTCTTGAAGAAGACGATCGTCTGCCAGTGTTCATGCCGCGTTATTCGCGCAGCTCGCTGATGACGTTCATGCTCGCCGAGGTCCTGGCCCAGGCGCTGTCGCAAATCAACAGCCCGGCCCAGCGCTCGCGCCAGGGTCACACCCGTGTGCCGCGCCAGCTCAACAGCATCACCCTGACCGTGCCGCCGGGCATGCCGCAGGCCGAGCGCAGCATCCTCAACGAACGCATGCAGCAAGCCATCGGCCTGGTGTGGAAAAGCCTCGGCTGGCATGCCGGCGAGGAAGACCCGCATCAGGACCAGGCCGTCAGCCCGCGCACGCCGATCCCGAGCATCCGCGTCGAATGGGACGAAGCCTCCTGCGGCCAGTTGGTGTACCTGTACACCGAGGTCAACGAGAACTTCGCCGGGCACCCGGAAGAGTTTTTCGACACCCTCGCCCGGCCGGACAAAACCGACCGTGAACGCATCACCCTGGCGACCATCGACATCGGCGGTGGCACCACCGACCTGGTGATCACCGACTATCGCCTCGACCGCGCTGGCAACACCGGCAGCGGCAGCAACGTGCACATCGTGCCCGAGCAGCGTTTTCGCGATGGCTTCAAAGTGGCCGGCGACGACATTCTGCTGGACGTGATTCAGGACTTCGTCCTGCCGAGCTTCGAAAAAGCCTTGCAGATCTCAGGCGTCAAATCGCCCGTCTCGCTGATGTCGCGGCTGTGTGGCGATGAATCGGTCAGCGCCCAGGACATGATCCTGCGCCAGCAACTGAACCTTCAGGTATTCGCCCCGCTGGGCCTGGCGCTGCTCAAGGCCTACGAGCATTACGACCCGCAAGACCAGCAGGAAGTGAGCACCCGGACTTACCGTCAATTGCTGGGCGACAACGCGATCAGCCAGACCGTGCTCGACTACGTCAACGCCGCCGTGCGTCGTGATGTCGGCGGCCAAAGCGCCTTCGACCTGTACGAATCGTTGATCAGCTTCGACCTGCAAAAGCTCCATGCCGCATTCCTCAACGATCAGATCAACATCACCAAGATCCTCGGTGCGCTGTGTGAAGTGGTCGCGCATTACCCGTGCGACGTCCTGCTGCTGACCGGCCGCCCTTCGCGCCTGCCCGGCATCCAGGCGTTCATCCGCAAGGTCTTGCCGCTGCCACCGGGGCGCATCCTGGCGTTGCAGAATTACCGCACCGGCGGCTGGTACCCGTTCCACAAGAACGGCCGCATCGACGACCCGAAAAGCACCGCTTCGGTCGGCGCGATGCTGTGCCTGTTGTGCGCCAACCACAGTGTGCCGAACTTCTACTTCCGCTCTTCGGCACTCAAACCGTATTCGACGGTCAAAAACATCGGCGTTATCGACCTGAACAACGTGATCAAGGATGCCGACGTGCTGTACCGCGACATTCAGTCCGAAGACTACAAGATCAAACTGCCGGAAATCGGCACGGGCGACGACGCCGACACGCCTCAGCTGGAAATGCGCGGCGATCTGCGCCTCGGTTTCCGTCAGTTGGCCGCCGACCGCTGGGCCGCTTCGCCGCTGTACACCTTGCGTTTCACCAAGGCCGGTCGGGAGAAGTTCTCCCGTGCGATCGGTGAAAACGGCAGCGCGCCGCTGCTCAAGGTGCGCTTCGAGGTCAAACCGGCGGACAAGTACACACGCAAGCAGGATCTGGTCAGCGACCGCCTCTCGGTACGCGACATCGAATCCAACTGCAGCAACGTCAACTTCAACCCGCGCAGCGACCTCGAGCTGGAACTCAACACCATGCTCGACGCCGGCCTGAGCGAGACCAAGTACTGGCTCGACAGTGGAAGTGTGAAACGCAAATGAATGACCTGACCCCCGATCAACATCAGCTCTCTACCCGTTGGGCCGCTGTTTATGAAGGTGCCGGTCAGGCGCTGGAATGGATTGGCCAGACCCGTGTCAACGCGCCTCGTCTGGACAGCGAAGCCGACAACCTGAACATCCGCCTGCATCGCGCCCGCAACCTGGCCCACAGCCTCGGTCGCGTGGCCTGCACGCCGATGACCATCGGCTTTTTCGGTTTGTCCCAGGCGGGCAAGTCCTACCTGATCTCGGCCCTCGCGGCCGGGAAGAACGGCAAACTGGAAACCGATTTCGGCGGCCAGCGCCTGGACTTCATCAAGCACATCAACCCGGTGGGTGGCGGCAAGGAAGCCACCGGCCTGGTGACGCGCTTCAGCCGGCGGGCCACACCGAGCCAGGACCCGGATTTCCCGGTGGAACTGACGCTGTTCAAGGAAATCGAGCTGGCGAAGATTCTCGCCAACTCCTGGTTCAAGGATTTCGACCTTGAACGGATCTCCTACGAGATTGACGAAGAACGCATCCAGCGAGCCCTCAAGCCGTTCGAAGGACGCGAGACCGGGCCGATGCAGCCGGGTGTCAGCGCCGACGACCTGGTGTCGCTGTGGGACTACCTGCGTGACAACTTCCGTAACTCGGTGAAAAAACTCGAGCACCTGTATTGGCCGAAAGCCTTGCAGCTCGCGCCACGCCTGAACTTCCAGGAACGTGCCGAGCTGTTCGCCATTCTTTGGGGTGAGCAAAGCGAGCTGACGCGCGTGTATCAACAACTGGCCGGCGCGCTGCACAAGCTGGGACTGCCCGAAACTGTATTCGCGCCTTTGACGGCCTTGGTGAGTTTCGAAAACGACACTTACAGCCAGCGCGACAGCATCATGAACGTCGACATCCTCGAGCGCTTCGGCAGCCCGCGGGACTTGCCGATCGACGTGCGCCCACGCATCGACGGTCGCCTGCAAAACAGCCAGGGGATTCCCGTCGCGCAACTGGCGGCACTTACGGCGGAAATGACGTTCTGCCTGGTCGAAGCCCCGGCCGATGACATCGTCAACCAGGTCGACCTGCTCGATTTCCCCGGCTATCGCGGACGCAAGAAGCTGCACGAGATCGCCAACTCCAGCGACCCAGAGTCCGCCACCAAGGACAACTCCGTCTCGCAGCTGATTCTGCGCGGCAAGGTTGCGTACCTGTTTGAACGCTACACCGACAACCAGGAAATGAACGCGCTGGTGGTGTGCACCGGCTCGACAAAACAGAGCGACGTCAACGACGTCGGCCCGGTGCTGACACGCTGGATCGAAAAAACCCAGGGCGCCGATTCGGCCGCTCGCAGCAAACGCGACACCGGTCTGATCTGGGCATTGACCATGCTCGACTTGCGCATCACCAACTCCCTGAGCCTGACGCCCGATCAGTACGACGAGAGCTGGAACGGCATGGTCAAGCTGACCATGCTGGAGCGTTTCGGCAGCCTGAGCTGGATGAACGACTGGGCCGGCACGCCGTTCCAGAACACCTTCCTGGTGCGCAAACCGCGCATGGACGCGGCGTTCATCGTCCAGGACGCCAGCGGCGCCGAAACCGGGATCAACGCCAGTTACCAGGAACGCGTCGATGCCCTGGGCACCAGCTTTGCGAGCAATGCGCTGGTGTGCAAACACGTCAACAATCCCGCCAATACCTGGAAAGAAATGCTGCGCAACGATGACGGTGGCATCAGTCACTTCAGCGGCAGTTTCAAGGGCGTGGCCAATATCGAATTCAAACTGCAGCGCATCCGCGAGCAGTTGGACGAATGCCTTGAAGGCCTGACCACGCATGGTCTGAGCACCTGGTATCACGCCGACGGTGACGGCGCCGCCGCTGCCAAGAAAGCCCAGGCGCAGATGATTCTGACGGGGCTGGGCCGACGTCCGGCGGTGCTGGGCGAACTCATCGATCAGCTCGACATGCCGAGCGAAGAGGTGCGTGACCTGTACCTCAGCGGCGTGTACGAAACCGATGACGAGCCAGCGATCAGCGATGAACCGGTCGCCCTGACACCGAGCCAGAGCCTGTACGGCAACGACGCCGGTTTTGATTTCGATTTCGGCGATGACGCCAGCCCCGACAGCACACCGGCCAGCAGCAAGCCCCACACGCCGGTCCCGGAACTGCAAAGCAACGAACACCGTTTTGCCAAAGCGGCCTTCAAGGCCTGGGTCGCGCACTTGCGCGAACTGACCACCCGGCAAAGCCTGCTCAACCTGCTGGGGCTTGAAAAAGCCTTGCTCGAAGCGGTGGTCGACGAGCTGATCACTGCCGGTTATCGCCAGGACTTGCCGGGGCAACTGAGCCGCGCCGTCCTCAAGCGTGCCCAGAGCGGTGCCCGTCGCGATCAACTGGTCGAGCGCCAAGTACTGGAAGTACAACGCGTGCTGCGCGATTTCGTGTCCTGGTTCGGCTACCTCCAGAAACCCGTGAGCGAGCGCCCACCTAGCCGGACCGGTGCCAAAGCGCCCTTGTTCTCGTTCTATACCGACATCGGTCCGGGACAGGTGCCGGAGCTGCCGCCGCAACCGGCGAACCAGGCGCAACGGTATCTCGGCGACTGGCTTTCGGGCCTGGCCTGTATCACGCAGGACAACGCCGGCCATGGTGCCGGTCGCGAAATCACCCCTGAACAGAACGAACGGCTGGGCCACGTGCTCACAGCCTTCGCAGCGAGATAAGCAATGCCAATTCGTGTCGACCTGCTCGCCTTAGAGCCCAATGTGCCTGGCCGGGCCTGCCTTACCGTGAAGAAATGGCAGGGTGGTGAAGAACAGCTGGAATTCTCCATTCAACGTAACCAGGACGGTTTCTACCTCCAGGACCAACAGGCCTGGAGCAACAACCCGTTCTGGTTCAAGGTTTCGCGCTTCAATCTCGCCGCCAGTGGCGATGCCCTTGAAGCCCAGGTCGGCCCGGAAGTGGTCGACCCGCTGCTGGAAGGCAGCGCCAACTCGCAATTCCAGATCGAACTGCGCGAACAAAGCCTGGGACATGCCGACAAAGGCGTGGTCCGGCCAGGCGTCGGGCTGTTGCCGTCCACGGCGGGTGGCCAGACGCGCTCGACGTATGGCGGCGCAGATTTGACCGCGCCAGCTGCACCGGCACCTGAGATCCCGGAAATCCCGGAACTGCCGGAATTGACCTTGCCCACCGCCGAGCCAGAAATCGAACTGGAATCGGTGCCCAACGAACGCGAATACACACCTGCTCCGCCACCGGCGAAGAAGAGCAACAAAGGCCTGCTGGGTCTCGCACTTGTGCTGGTATTGCTACTGGTGGCAGCGGCCGGGTTCTGGTTCTACAAACGCACGCCGGCGCCTGCCCCGACGGTCACGGCGGCCGCACCTGCCGGTGCCGACGCACAAGCCTGCACTCTGGAAAGCATGAACAGCCTGCCCGAGCTGACCTTCGTCCAGACCTGCATCAAGGCGGCACCCGACAGCGCCAAGCTGCTGGAAATCATCAACGAAGCCAAGGCCGGCGAACACTGCGGCGTCGCCCAGCGTCTGTACGCCAACCGTGCCCAGGCCGGTGACGCGCTGATTGCCAATGCCTATGCCCGCGAATACGACCCGAAATACCTGAAGGCCAGCAAGTGCTTCCCGGTCGCGGACAACGCCACCGCCGCCTACTGGTACGAAACGATCCTCACCCAGGACCCGAACAACGCCGAAGCCAAGCAGCGTTTCGAGGAGTTGCAGAAGTGATGCGTTCGCCCGTGAGTCGTTTCCTGCTGAGCAGCGCCGCGCTGTTGGCGCTGTGCATCAGCCCGTTGTCCCAGGCTGATGACAAACCGCTGATCCAGGCCGGTAAAAAGACCTTGTTCCAACGCGTGCTGACCACCCCGGGCTGCAAGATCAGCTCGACGGCGGGCGGTGCGGCAGGCGAGGAGCAACCGGTGTTCAGCCGTTTCTACGTGTACGAACGCGCCCAGGCGGCGAACGCCGAGTGGCTGAAAGTCGGCCCCGACAGTTACGGCAAAACCATTGGCTGGCTGCCTGCGAGCTGCACCACCGACTGGAAAATGCAGCTGACCCTGGCGTTCACCAACCCAGCCAACCGTGACCGACTGCTGTTCTTCAAGGAACGCGCCACGGTCGAAGGCATTCTCGATGCGCCGGACCCGGTGAGCAAAGTCGCCCCACTGCGCGCCACGCTGAAAAAGGGCAAGCCAGCACCCGGCGTACTGGCCGAAGAACCGGAATACTTCGTCGACCTGCAAAAGCAGTTCTACCTGCTGCCCGTGCTCAGCGGCGAAGAAGTCATGACCGAAGCCGGTTTCCGCACGCGCCTGCTCAATGTCGCATCGGTCAGCAAGCCCGACGAAAAAGACACCAAGGGCGCGACCGGCAAAAATGCGTCTGGCGGCAAAGAGGCCGAAGACAAGGCCGCCAGCCAACTGAAGGAATTCAGCGCGGCGGTGGTGTTTGTCATTGACTCGACGATTTCGATGGACCCGTACATCGACCGTACCCGCGAAGCGATCCGCAAGGTTTATCAGCAGATCGAATCGCAGAACCTTGGCAAGCAGGTCAAGTTCGGCATGGTGGCTTTCCGTTCCAATACCCAGGCGGTACCGGGCCTGGAATACACCACCAAGATGTACGCCGACCCTACCAAGGTGAAAGACAGCGCCGACTTTTTCGCCAAGATTGCCGACCTCAAACAGGCCAAAGTGTCGAGCAGCAGCTTCGATGAGGATGCCTTTGCCGGCGTCATGGAGAGCATCGACAAGGTCGACTGGAGCCAGTTCGGGGCGCGCTACGTGGTGTTGATCACCGACGCCGGCGCCATCGAAGGTGACGACAAACTGTCGAAGACCGGTTTGAGCGCTGCACAGGTGCGCATTGAAGCGGCCAACCCGGGCGTGGCGATTTACACCTTGCACCTGAAGACCCCGGCCGGCATCAAGGATCACGCCAAGGCCGAGGCGCAGTACCAGAACCTGTCGACTTACCCGGGCACCAACACCTCGCTGTACTACCCGGTGAATGCGGGTGATGTGCAGGAGTTCGGGCGCAAGGTCGACACACTGGCCGCCGCGATCACGACGCAGGTGAAAGCCGCCTACATGGGTGAAGACGCCATCGGCAGCGCGGTGAACGCCAAGCAGGACCCGGCCGAGAAGAAAATGCTCGAGGACGCCGCACTGATCGGCCACGCCATGCAACTGGCCTATCTGGGCGAGAAGACCAACAGCAAGGCCCCGCCGGTGTTCAAGGCGTGGATCACCGACCGTGACCTGATCAAGCAGAACATCCCGACCACCGACGTGCGGGTGCTGCTGACCAAATCCCAGCTCAGCGACTTGAGCGACGTGATGAAGAAGATTCTCGACGCCGCCAACGAAGGCCTGATTTCGCCGACGGAAATGTTCGACCGCTTGCGCTCGGTGGCCGCGACCATGGGCGCTGATCCGAACCAGCTCAAGCAGAACGGCAACGCCAAATTGGCAGACATGGGTGTGCTCGGCGAGTACATCGAAGACCTGCCGTACCAGAGCGAAGTGCTGAACCTGGATGAAGAGACCTGGAAGAGTTGGGACGGCCTGGCGCAGGAGAAATTCATCCGTACGCTCAACACCAAACTGCGGCACTACCAGCGTTACAACGCTGACGTCGACCGTTGGGTGGCGTTAGCCAAGGACAGCGATGCGCGGGACAACGTGTACCCGGTGCCTCTGGAAATGATGCCTTAACGAGACGCCCATGCTCGATATCAGGAACCTGCTGGTGCGCCGTGGTGAAGGCGCGCTGGCCCATCACGTGCGCCTGCCGCACTTGCAGGTCGGCGGCGGGGAAATCCTCGCCATTACCGGCGAGAGCGGTAGCGGCAAAAGCACATTGCTTGAGGCCATCGGCCTGCTGCTGGCGCCGGTCGAGCTTGGACGCTTTCGCCTGGGCGCAGCACAGGGTCAAGACATCGCCCAATTGCTAGCCACGGATAATCAACCAGCCTTGGCTGCAGTCCGCTCGCGACACCTGGGGTTCATTTTGCAAAACGGCGGCCTGCTGCCGTTTCTCAGTGTGCGCGACAACATCAGCCTGCCACGCCGCTTGCTCGGCATGCCGGCGCACAGTGCGCACGTCGACCACGCGGTTGAAGTCTTACGGCTGCAAGGATTGCTGGATAAACACCCGCAGGCGTTGTCGATCGGTGAGCGTCAGCGCGTGGCCTGCGTTCGCGCTATTGCCCATGAACCGCTGCTGCTGTTGGCTGACGAACCGACCGCCGCGCTCGACCCGCACAGCGCCCGGCGCCTGTTTGAATTGCTGCTGAGCCTGGTGTCGAGCATGGGCCTGAGTGCGCTCGTGGTGTCCCATGACTGGGCCTTGTTGAAGGATTTCGGCTTGCCGCGACTCGGCGCTATCAGCCGTCAGGGGGAGACTCTGTTTGAACCGATGGACTGATCGACTGCACTTGCTGGGCACGCTGGCCCTGCAAGACCTGTGGCATGACCGCAAGGTGTCACTGTGCATCGCCGCGTCATTGGTGGCGGTGATCGCGCCGTTGCTGCTGCTGTTCGGCCTCAAGCACGGGGTGGTCAGCCAGTTGCAGGACGAACTGCTGCGCGACCCGCGTAACCTCGAAGTGAAGATGCTCAGCAATGGTAACTACGACAGTGCCTGGATCGAGCGTCTGCGCCAGCGTCCCGAGACCGGTTTTGCCCTCGGCCAGACCCGCTCGCTCAACACCCAGGCGGATTTGCTGATCGGCATGCAACGCTTCGTCGAAGGCGCGGAAATCATCGCCACCGAACCCGGCGACCCGCAACTGAACCTGCCACAACTCAACCCCACCGGCGATCAAGTGATCCTCAGTGCCCGCGCCGCGCAACGCTTGCAGGCCAAGGTCGGCGATCGCGTGCAACTGCGCGTGCTGCGCCGTCTGGAAGGCGTGAATGAGCGCGGCGAAATGACATTGACCGTGCTGGCGATTCTCGATGGCGCCCGTTTCGGCCGCGCCGCCGGGTTTGTCGCCCCGCCGTTGCTGCTGGACCTGGAGCGCTTTCGCGATGGCTATCAGGTCAGTGCGTTCGGCATCACCACCGGCAAGCCTCTGGGTGATCTGCAACCGCTGTATGCCCGCGCTCGCGTCTATGCACACGACATCGACCAAGTGGCGCCGCTGGAGCGCTGGCTCAACGAACAACACATCGAAACCTCGAGCCGTCTGGCGGACATCGACAACGTCAAAGCCATCAACCATGTGCTGGGACTGATTTTCGGGGTGATCGCCCTGGCGGCATTGATCGGTTGCGTGGCGTCGATGGTCGGCGCCTTCCTGGCCAACATCGACCGCAAGCGCAAAAGCCTTGCGGTCTTGCGCCTGCTGGGTTTCAAGCGCACGGCGGTCGGCGGTTTCGTGGTCCTGCAAGCACTGCTGCTGAGCCTCGCCGGGTACCTCGGCGGATTGGGGTTTTATGCGGTCGGCAGTCATCTGTTCGATTACTTGCTCGGCAGCAGCCAGGCCACCGGCACCTTTGTTTGCCACATCACAATCTGGCATGGCCTCGCCGCCCTGCTCCTGACCTTTCTGGTCGCTGCACTGGTGGCCGTGATCGGCGCCGTGCGCGCCATCAGCATCCAACCTGCGGAGAGTCTGCGTGAGCTATAAACGTTTTGGCTTGCTGTTGCCCCTGAGCCTGGGCTACTTGCTCGACGCCTCGGCGGCGGGCTGGGAAGAGAAGTATTACAACCCGATGCCCGAAGCCAGCGACGTCGTATTGCCGATGCCGTGCGAAGGCTCGATGGTGTTTCGCAAAGTGTTCATCCCGGTCGCCGGGCCGCTCGACGACTACCCGATCAACATCGGTCAGGACGGCGCGGAATACGGCTATGTCGAACAGACTCGACCGACGTTTATCGCCGGCAGTTTCACCGGCGCCAAGAACGACAAATCCCGCTACTACCTGATGGCCAAGTACGAGATGAGTCAGTTGCAGTATGCCGCCCTGACCGACGAAACCTGCCCCACCGCCGCGACCAAGATGCGCCTCCCGCAAGTGTCCGTGAGCTGGGTGCAAGCGGTCGAAGCGGCTGACAAATACAACTTGTGGCTGCGCAAGAATGCCGCCGGCAAGCTGCCGAAAGAAGACGGCGCCCTGGGCTTCCTGCGTTTGCCGACGGAAGTCGAGTGGGAGTTCGCCGCACGCGGTGGCCTGGAAGTCGGTGCGGCGGAATTCCGCGATACACGCTACCCGATGCCCGACGGCATCAACGCTTACGAGTGGTTCGCCGGGGCGCAGTCGTCCAACGGCAAACTGCAATTGTCCGGCCTGCAAAAACCCAACCCGCTGGGCCTGCACGACATGCTCGGCAACGTCGACGAGATGATGTTCGAGCCGTTTCGCCTGAATAAGCTCGATCGCCAGCACGGCCAGGCCGGCGGCTATGTCGTACGCGGTGGCAACTACCTGACGGCCCAGGCCGACCTGCGCACCGCGTTGCGCAAGGAAGAGCCGTACTACAACGCCGAAGGCCAGGTAAAAAACAAAACCACCGGCCTGCGCCTGGTATTGGTCTCGCCGACCCTGACCTCTCGCGAACGCGTGGCCAGCATCGAAAACAGCTGGAAGAAACTCGGCACCGGCAGCAAGGAAACCGAATCCGCCGACAAAGGCACGGTTCAGTCGCTGAACACGCTGGCCTCGGGTGTTGAAGACAAAGCGCTGAAGGAAAAGCTCCAGGCCCTGGAAAACCAGCTGCGCGCCAGCAACCAGCAGCAGGAAGAAACCCGCGACCAGGCGATTCGCGCCAGCCTCAATCTGGGTGCGTTCCTGTGTACCAAGATGCTCGACGACGGCCAGTACGTGGATTTCCTGCAGAAAAACTACAAGCTCAATTGCGAAGCCGCCGACAAAGATGCCAGTTGCGACATGCGCAAGGGCAAACTCGACGAGCAGAAGGATCGCCTGCACAAACTCAGCCGTTACTACGCCAGCAGCCTGGTGGAGTCGGCGACGTTGTACGGTCAGCCGCTGCTCGAGGCACAGGTTCCGGTGATGGAAGAAATCATTACCCGCAACAAACAGCTTCAAGACCTCAAACCCTACTTGCGCACGCACTGGGCGAATCAGAAGACCTTCCTGCAAAAACAGAAGATCGACACTGACGCCTGGCTGACCAGCTGCAAGACCGTCACTCAATAACAACACGTCAACACCGTCATCGAGGAGTTTCACCATGTCGCGCAGCCTTTGGACTCGCTTCAAGCTACAGATCGCATTCGTCGTTGCCGGCAGCCTGTTGCTGACCGGTTGCGCCAACACCGGCAGTTCGATGTTGGGTGGCAGCGACGGAGCAGACCCGCGCCTGACCCAGGGCAATGACGCGGAGTTCTTCAGCAAGTCCGGTTACCAGGCCTGCGCCGTCGGCGCTGGTGTCGGCATCCTCGGCTGCGCGCTGTCCAACAGCAGCAACAAGGCCGTCTGCGCCATCGCCGCCGGTATTACCGCGTGTGGCGTGGCCATGGGCGCGAACTACTATCTGGATCAACGTCGCAGCGAATACGCCGACACTTCCACCCGTCTGGCGAAGATGAACAGCGACGTCGAGCAAGACACACGCAACGTGATTGCCCGCACCGAGACCGCTCAGCAAGTGATCAAGGATGACCAGGCACGTATCGCCAAGATCAAACAGGACATCGCCAGCAAAAAGGTCGACAAGACCAAAGCCCAGATGCAAATCGCCGAGATCGACAACAACATCGCAATCTTGCGCAAAGACCTCAGCAACATGCGCAACAAAGTCACCGAGTACAGCAAAGTGGCCGATGCCGAACGCGCCCAAGGCTCCAGCGCCGAGATGAAGCAGGTGGATGTGAGCATCCTGAAAATGAACCAGAAAGTCGCTGCCTTGCAGAAGGAAGTCGACGGTCTCTACAGCCAGCGCTCCGCAATCACTCTGGGTTAATCACATGACGCTACGACAGCTGGCGGTCCTGACCGCCGTCCTCGCCTTGAGCGGTTGCGCGACTCAGCCGGGCGAATGCGACGCGACCAATCGCGACAGCAGCATGCTGACCAAGATGAACTGCGACTACTCTGGTGGTTACAGCGATCAGGTCAAACAAAAGGAACAGGCCCTGGCCGAGTCCCGTCAGCAAAACGCGATGTTCCGTCAGGTGTACGAGAACATTCAGGCCCAGCAACTGAGCACCAAAACCGATTTGGCCAGCCAGCAGAAATCCCAGGCTGAACTGAACCAGTCGCTGGGCAAGTTGCTGACCTCGCTGAAGGCGCGCCGTGGCAACGAAAGCCAGGTGCAGAAGCAGATCGCCGGGCTCGAACAGCAGCTCAAGGACTCGCAGACTGCACCGGTGGCCAAGCCTTCAAAGGCGGCCCTGGCCGCCAAGCAGGAACAACTGAAGGCGCTGCAGAAAAAGGTCAATCAACTGCAATTCAGCCTCGGTTACGAAGAGTAACTTTTCACCCGCAGGCCTCCCGCCGGAGGCCTGCAGCCTTTTCAGGAATCGACGTCATGCAGCGGGTCATCAGGGATGCGCAAGCCACACCAGAGGGGATGAGTGCGCTGCAAGCCAAAGTCGCCCTCATCCAGAAACACTTTCCGCCGACCGTCTCCAGCCTCTTCGCCATACCGCGAATGGGCAGCGGCGAGGTGCTGGAATGGTGGACCGAACTGGGTGGCCAACCCACGCCCTATGCCGACCTCGACGAGGACGCTCAACGGCGATTGCTGGAAACCTATGAAGTGCGTCAGACGTCCCTTGGACAGTTGGCGGACGAACTGCAAAAGCGCGGTCAGCCCACGGAAGCGGATGACCTGCGCAGCCTGCTCGGCGCTCCCGAGCTGGACAAACTCTACAGCCTCAATGGTGAGCCTTTGGTGGTGCGCTGGAACCAGCGTCCGCCAAAACCGGTGGTGCCGCCAGTGGTTCCGCTGGCGCCGGTGGCCGCCGTGGCGCCTTCGCGCCGTGGATGGTGGATCGCCGCCGCGTTGCTGGCACTGCTGTTGTTGCTCCTGGCGCTCTGGGCTTACTGGTGGTTTATGCACCGGGAAAAAGTTGTCCCGGTCGAACCGGTCGCCCCGGTGGTGACACCGATCGAGAAACCGGTTGAGCCCGTTCCCGAGCCGGTAGTGGAGCCGGAGCCTGTCGTGGAACCAAAACCGGAACCCGTACCGGTTCCGGAGCCAGAACCAGTGCCCGCCCCCAAACCGGTCCCGCCGCCAAAACCTGTGGTGGCCGCCCCGCCGCCACCGCCACCGCCGCCGCCGCCGCCGGCACCGACGCTGGACAACTTCGCGTGCCGCAAAAAAGCGCCCAACGCAGAGATACCGCAGTTCGTGGTGGTGCTCGACACCTCGGGTTCAATGGATTTGAACATCAAGTCCGTGAAAGCCGATGAGGACTGGTTCTTCGGCAATGAGATGAACAAGTATCTGGACCCGAACCGCACCATGCAGATTTTCGCCAAACCCAGCCGCATGGACGTCGCCAAGGACTCGCTGGCCGGCATGATCAACGGGCTGGACCCGAAAATCGACACGCGCCTCATCACCTTCGCCGGCTGCGAACGCACACCGGACCAGGGCGTGTTCAAGTTTGGCGACCGGCCACGGCTGATCAACGGGATTCAGGGCCTGGTGCCCAACGACGGCACACCGCTGGCCGACAGCCTGGCTTACGCTGCAAGCACCGTCGACGGGCGTAATAATGATGCCGTGATCGTGATGTTTGTCGACGGTGAGGACGGTTGCCAGAAAGACGCTTGCGCGGTGTCCCGCCAAATCGCCAGGGAACAACCACGCCTTCGGGTCAACGTGGTGAAAATCGGTGCCGGTGGCCCGTCACGCTGCATTGCTGAAAACACTGGTGGCCGGGTTTACAACAGCACCAACGCGGCAGAACTGGCCAAGCAGTTGAAACTGGCGAGCAAGGAAGTGTCGAGCAACGCCAAGTGTGATTGATTGGCTGATCTGAATATTGCGATGAGGCTATCGCGAGCAAGCTTGCTCCTACAGGAGATGTGGCGTTCCACGTTTTTGTGAACGACGCCAAACCTGTCGGAGCAAGCCTGCTCGCGATAGCTATTTCAAAGGCACCTCAACGAAAGCGGTCAACCTCCTGGCGCAAATCCGCCGCCAGGCTCTCCAGCTCTTTGGCCGTCACCGCCAGGTTCGACACCACTTCCCGCTGCTCACTGTTCGCCAGCGCAATGCTCTGCAAATTGCTGCTGAGCAATGTCGCGGTGCTGCTCTGCTCCTGGGTCGCCGTGGTGATCGCTGCGAACTGCTCGCCAGCAGAACGGCTTTGCTCATCGATCCGCGCCAGCGCGGAAGCGACGTTGGCGTTACGCGACAGGCCTTCCTGCATCAGCACATTGCCCTGCTCCATGGTGCTGATGGCGTTGCCGGTTTCTTGCTGGATGCTTTGGATCATCCCGGAAATCTCGTCGGTCGCCTGGCGAGTACGCGAAGCCAGGTTGCGCACCTCGTCAGCCACCACCGCAAACCCACGACCCTGCTCACCGGCACGCGCCGCTTCGATGGCGGCATTGAGCGCCAGCAAGTTGGTCTGCTCGGCAATCGAAGTGATCACCCCGACAATCCCGCCGATTTCCTGAGAACGCTGACCCAAGGTGTTGATCACCGTGGCAGTGCTGTTCAGTGCACCGGCAATCTGCTCCAGGGACGAGGACGCTTCGTCCATCGATGTACGACCGATCTGGGTTTGTTGTGCATTTTCCTGAGCCAGGCGTTGGGTGTTGCCCATGTTGTCGGCAATATTCAGCGACGTGGCGCTGAACTCTTCCACGGCGCCGGCCATGCTGGTGATTTCGCCGGACTGCTGCTCCATGCCTTCATAGGCGCCACCCGACAGACCCGACAGCGCCTGGGCACGGCTGTTGACCTCTTGCGAGGCCTTGCGGATGTGCTCGACCATTGTCGACAGCGCCTGGCTCATCTGGTTGAAAGCGCGGGCCAGCTGACCGATTTCGTCGTTGCTCGACACGTCCAGACGCACGCTCAGATCACCAGCCCCCAGGGCTTCGGCCTGACGCACCAGATCGCCCAGCGGCGCGAGCTTACTGCGCAGCAACCAGACGGCGGAGCCCACAGCGATCAACATCGCCAGCAGGCTGCCAATGGCCAATTGAATGCCGACAGCCCAGGTTACAGCACGGATTTCGCTTTTCGGCATGCTCGCCACGACCGACCACGGCCCGCCTTCAAATGGCACGGCAATGCTGTAGAAATCTTCGGACTTGTCGCTCCAGAATTCACCTTTACCCGGCGTCTTGACCAGGCTGTTGATCGGCTTGACCGCTTGCTCCGGTGCTTGCACCCCCGCAATGGGTACCAGCCATTTGTTCTGCTCATCGAGCAATGCCAAAGAACCGGTCTGCCCGATGCGGAAGCGTGTGAGGTTGGCAAACTGTGCGTTCTGAGCGTCGGTGTAATCGAATCCTACGTACAACACGGCAATGACCTTACCGCTGCTGTCACGTACAGGCGTGTACTGCGACATGTAGAAGCGTTCGAACAGCAAAGCTCGGCCCACGTAGTTTTGCCCCGCCAACAGGCGCGCGTAAGCCGGGTTCGCGTGATCGAGCAACGTGCCAATGGCGCGGCTGCCGTCTTGTTTAGTTACGTTCGTACTGACTCGAATGAACTCATCACCACTGCGCACGAACACCGTCGCAACGCCTGCGGTCATTTGCTTGAACTCGTCCACTTCCTTGAAGTTGTTGTTCAGCACTTCACTGCCCAGGTGCAAGCCCGGGGTCTGCGTGCCCGCCACGGCCACCGGCTCGTCCGGGTGCACGCTCAGACCCGCGCTGAAGCGCTTCTCGAACAGGCCGGCCAGACGCTGGGTACTTTCACGCAACGTGCCGTGAAACGTACTCAACTGGTCGGCCAGCAAACGAGCTTCGCTGGCCAGGTGCTCCTCGCGGGTAGCGAGGTTGGCCGAGTCCAGCGAGCGCAAGGCAAACACGGTGCTGCCGCTGATGACAATCGCCAGAATGACGGCGAGTGCAAGACCAAGCTGTGAGGCAATCCGGGCACGAGGTTGAGACATGACAGCTCCTGGCCAAGTGACCGGATCTTCATTGATCGGCTGCTCGGCAAATTTTCTAATAATGGGAATTGCGTCGAACCTGCACGAAGGTTCCATCTGCAGATTTTCGGCGGCAAACCTGAATACTTGAGTAATCAACCGGGATATAGCACAAAGCCTCTATCCCGATGGCTCTAACGATTCAGCTCAGGTGCTCGACATCCGGCAATTTCATCGCAAGGGCTTCGCCCTGGAGGAAATCGCTGAGGCGGCGCAAACGTTCACCTCCGGGGCGTGTTTTCGGCCAGACGAGGTAATAATTCTCACCGCTGGCGACGGCAGTCGGCCACGGCAAACTCAGACGGCCCTGCGCCACATCCTCGGCCACCATCAAAAGATCGCCCATCGACACGCCATAACCCCGGGCGGCAGCAATCATCCCCAGTTCAAGCGTATCGAACACCTGCCCGCCCTTGAGCGACACCTGATCGGTCAACCCCATGCGCTCCAGCCAGTTGCGCCAGTCACGCCGGTCCGGCGTCGGGTGCAGGAGCTCGGCATTGGCCAGGCGTGCGACATCCCACGGTTGATCCTTCAGAAGATTCGGCGCGCCCACCGGAATCAGCTCCTCGGGGAACAGGAAACTCGCCTCCCAGTCCGGCGGAAAATGCCCGTTGCTGAGGATTACGGCGCAGTCGAACGGCTCATGGTTGAAGTCCACCGAGTCGACGTCCATCCAGGCGCTGGTCAGTTGCACTTCGTTGCCCGGTTGCAGATGGCGGAAACGGCTGAGCCGCGCCAGCAACCAGCGCATGGTCAGGGTCGACGGGGCTTTCATGCGCAGGATGTCATCTTCGGCGCGCAAGGTATTGCAGGCGCGTTCAAGTGCCGTGAAGCCTTCGCGGATGCCCGGCAGGATCAGGCGCGCCGACTCGGTCAGTTGCAGATTGCGCCCGCTGCGATGAAACAGCCGACAGGCAAAGTGCTCTTCGAGCGTACGAATGTGTCGACTGACCGCACTCTGCGTAATCGACAACTCTTCGGCCGCACGGGTGAACGAGCTATGCCGCGCCGCCGCTTCGAATGCACGAAGGGCATACAGGGGAGGAAGACGACGAGACATGCGGAAAGCTCCTATAGCGCAATGGCGTCAACTTATCAGAATCTCCCCAGGATGAGTTTTAATCATGCTACCCATCCTTTTTATCCCTTTGTGCAAACCCCGCAGAGCGCCGAGAATCGACGCTTTCCTGTTCTCTTTGACCATCGAGCGTGATGACCATGCAGCATCCAGCGCGTATTGAACTCTGGGCCATCCTGCGGCTGGCGGGGCCGTTGATTGCCTCGCAGTTGGCGCACATGCTGATGGTTCTCACCGACACCTTGATGATGGCGCGCCTGAGTCCCGAAGCATTGGCTGGCGGCGGTCTCGGCGCGGCGACCTATTCATTCGTGTCGATCTTTTGCATCGGCGTCATCGCGGCGGTCGGCACCCTGGTGGCGATCCGTCAGGGCGCGGGCGATATCGTCGGCGCGGCGCGGCTGACCCAGGCCGGATTGTGGCTGGCGTGGCTGATGGCGCTGGTCGCCGGTTTGCTGCTGTGGAACCTCAAACCGGTATTGTTGCTGTTCGGCCAGACCGAAACCAACGTCCAGGCGGCCGGTCAGTTCCTGTTGATCCTGCCGTTCGCCCTGCCCGGCTACCTGAGCTTCATGGCCCTGCGCGGTTTCACCAGCGCCATCGGCCGTGCGACGCCGGTGATGGTCATCAGTCTCGGCGGTACGGTGGCCAACTTCGTACTCAACTATGCGTTGATTACCGGAATGTTCGGCCTGCCGAAAATGGGCCTGGTGGGCATCGGTCTGGTCACGGCGATTGTCGCTAATCTCATGGCTCTGGCGTTGGCGCTGCACATTCGGCGGCATCCGGCGTACGACGCGTATCCGCTGCGCCAGGGCCTGTCGCGGCCTAACCGGCAGTATCTGAAAGAGTTGTGGCGCCTGGGCCTGCCAATTGGCGGCACCTATGCCGTGGAAGTCGGACTGTTTGCCTTCGCCGCGTTGTGCATGGGCACCATGGGCAGTACGCAACTGGGCGCGCACCAGATTGCGCTGCAGATCGTCTCGGTGGCGTTCATGATTCCGGCGGGGCTTTCCTACGCGATCACCATGCGCATCGGCCAGCATTACGGCGCCGGGCAGCTGTTGGATGCACGACTGGCCGGACGGGTCGGGATCGCGTTCGGCGCGGCGGCGATGCTCGGGTTCGCGATGGTCTTCTGGCTGCTACCCAATCAGTTGATCGGCCTGTTCCTGGACCACAACGACCCGGCTTTCCGGCCCGTCATCGAACTGGCTGTGAGCCTGCTGGCGGTGGCGGCGTGGTTCGAGCTGTTCGACGGTACACAAACCATCGCCATGGGCTGCATTCGCGGACTCAAGGACGCCAAGACCACGTTCCTGGTCGGGCTGGGCTGCTACTGGCTGATTGGCGCGCCTGCCGCATGGTGGATGGCCTTCCATTTGAACTGGGGGCCGACGGGCGTCTGGTGGGGGTTGGCGCTGGGACTGGCATGCGCGGCGGTAAGCCTGACACTGGCGTTTGAGTGGAAGATGAAGCGGATGATTCGGCGGGAGCCATCTTCGCAGCGTTTCGAGGTCGCTCAGCCAGACTGAAGATCCCTGTAGGAGTGGGCTTGCTCGTGAAGGGGCCGTGTCAGTTGATATCAACGTTGACTGACACACCGTCTTCGCGAGCAAGCCCGCTCCCACATTTGTGCGGGGTCAGCTCACGATTTCCATCATCGGCTGCTGGCTGCTGCCAAACGTCAGATAATCCACCAGTTCCACCAACGGCAACGGCTTGCTGATCAGATACCCTTGCACCTGATCACAGCCAAACCCGCGCAACAGATCCAGCTGCTCGGGCGTTTCCACGCCCTCGGCGACCACTTCAAGGTTGAGGTTGTGCGCCAGGTTGATCATGGCGTGGACCAGCTTGCGGTTCTCTTCGCGCCCTTCCATCCCGCCGACGAAGCTCTTGTCGACCTTCAGCAAGGCAATCGGCAGGCTGTTGAGGTGCACGAACGAAGAAAAACCGGTGCCAAAGTCGTCGAGGGAGAAGCGCACGCCCAGACGCCCGAGGGCATCCATGGTTTGCTTCACCAGATCGCTGCGACGCATGACGGCGGTTTCGGTCAGTTCGAATTCCAGCCATTGCGCCTCGACGCCCCGTTCGGCAATCAGCCGGCTCAGGGTCGAGAGCAACTGGCTGTCCTGAAACTGCCGGAATGACAGGTTGATCGCCATGTGCAACGCCGGCAAACCGCGCTCACGCAGCGCCTGCATGTCGCGCAACGCGCGGGAAATAACCCAGTAACCGAGCGGTACGATCAAACCGCTTTGCTCGGCCAGTGGCACGAACTCGCTCGGCGGCAGCAAGCCACGCTCGGCATGACGCCAGCGCACCAGGGCTTCGAGGCCGACAATCTGGCCGTCTTCGAGATTCAGGCGTGGCTGGTAATGCAGTTCCAGTTCATCGCGACGCAATGCCCGGCGCAGCTCGCTTTCGAGATCGGCCATGCTGCGGGCATTACGGTTGATGCGTTCGTTGAAGATGTGAAAGGTGCAGCCTTGAGTGCTCTTGGCCTGCTGCATGGCGATGTGCGCATGCCACATCAACGGATCGGCGCCGGCCTGGGCGCGGGCGTGGGCGATGCCCAGACTGGAACCGATCAACAGGCTTTCGCCGTCGACCCAATAGGGTTCGGCCAGCGCCTCGGTGATTCTTTCGGCCATCCACTCGGCGCGTTGTGGCGCACGGCGGGTGTCGATCAGCAGGGCGAACTCATCGCTGCCCAGCCGCGCCAATTGATCGCCAGCCTCGAGCTGGCTTTTCAGCCGCGCAACCACTTGCAGTATCAACCGGTCGCCAGCCTGATGGCCGAGGGCGTCGTTGGCGTGGCGGAAGTTGTCGAGGTCAAGGTGACCGAGGGCCAGGCCGCGCCCTTCGTTTTCTGCCAGTCGCGCAGCCAGCAGGGTCTGGAAACCCTGGCGGTTGGCGATGCCGGTCAGCGGGTCTTGCTCGGCCAGGCGCTGCAGAGTGTTCTCCAGCACGCCGCGCTCACGCACATGCCGCAGGCAACGGCGCAGCATGCCCGGGTCGAGATGCTCGCGCACCAACCAGTCGCTCACGCCATCGGGCGGCAACAGCGGCTCGTGTTCGAGCAGCAACACCGTCGGCAAATTGCAACGGCCCGGCGCCGGCTGAAGGGCCGGGATCGTCAACAACACCGCGCTGCGGTTGTCATCGAACAGAGTGCTGACCGATTCCCAGCTCGGAGCGCTGATGAGCACGGCCGAGCTCCCCATCGGAGCCAGACACTCGCGCAACAACGCTGCCCAATCTGGCTCATTGGCCAATAGCAGCAAACGCAAGGGTTCGACAGGCGTAGACAAGCTAGCTCCCTAGACTCTGCAATGATGTAGGCGGCGGGCATTATGCCGTGCCGATAACCAATGACCAAATGACATCAGTTATCAAACGAGGTCTTTGTATCCGGAATTACGAACATTAGACGCAAATTCATCGCGCATCCTGCGTGAAAGTAACAAAACCGGCAAATATAGATAGCGTGTTGCGTCACAAGTCGGAGAGAGCAGCACAATTCGCTGAGCCTGTTAAAATGCCGGCCCATTTCGTGACTGACTCCTGAATTTACGTATGTCCCGACTCAATCCCCGGCAGCAAGAAGCCGTGAGCTACGTCGGCGGCCCTCTTTTGGTGCTCGCCGGCGCAGGCTCCGGCAAGACCAGCGTGATCACGCGCAAGATCGCGCACTTGATCCAGAACTGCGGCATCCGCGCCCAGTACATCGTCGCCATGACCTTTACCAACAAGGCCGCGCGCGAGATGAAGGAACGCGTCGGCACCCTGCTCAAGGGCGGCGAAGGCCGTGGCCTGACAGTGTGCACCTTCCACAACCTGGGCCTGAACATCATCCGCAAGGAACACGTGCGGCTGGGCTACAAACCGGGCTTCTCGATCTTCGACGAGACCGACGTCAAAGCCCTGATGACCGACATCATGCAGAAGGAATACGCCGGCGACGACGGCGTCGACGAGATCAAGAACATGATCGGCTCGTGGAAAAACGACCTGATCCTGCCGGCCGAAGCCCTGGAAAACGCGCGCAACCCCAAGGAGCAGACCGCCGCCATCGTCTACACCCACTATCAGCGCACGCTCAAGGCGTTCAACGCGGTGGACTTCGACGACCTGATCCTGCTGCCGGTGAAGCTGTTCCAGGAACACGCCGACATTCTTGAAAAGTGGCAGAACAAAGTCCGCTACCTGCTGGTGGACGAATACCAGGACACCAACGCCAGCCAGTATTTGCTGGTGAAGTTGCTGATCGGCACGCGCAACCAGTTCACCGTGGTGGGCGACGATGACCAGTCGATCTACGCCTGGCGCGGCGCCCGTCCGGAAAACCTGATGCTGCTCAAGGACGATTACCCGTCCCTGAAAGTCGTCATGCTGGAGCAGAACTACCGCTCCACCAGCCGCATCCTGCGTTGCGCCAACGTGCTGATCTCGAACAACCCGCACGAATTCGAAAAGCAGCTGTGGAGCGAGATGGGCCATGGCGACGAGATCCGCGTCATCCGTTGCCGCAACGAAGACGCCGAAGCCGAGCGCGTGGCCGTGGAACTGCTGACCCTGCACTTGCGCACCGACCGGCCATACAGCGATTTCGCGATCCTGTATCGCGGTAACTACCAGGCCAAGCTGATCGAGCTGAAGCTGCAGCACCACCAGATTCCGTATCGCCTGTCCGGCGGCAACAGCTTTTTCGGACGTCAGGAAGTGAAAGACCTGATGGCCTACTTCCGCCTGATCGTTAACCCGGATGACGACAACGCCTTCCTGCGAGTGATCAACGTCCCACGCCGGGAGATCGGTTCGACCACCCTGGAAAAGCTCGGCAACTACGCCACCGAACGCAAAATCTCGATGTACGCCGCCACCGACGAGATCGGCCTGGGCGAGCATCTGGACACGCGCTTCACCGATCGCCTGTCGCGCTTCAAGCGTTTCATGGACAAGGTCCGCGAGCAGTGCGCCGGCGAAGATCCGATCTCGGCGCTGCGCAGCATGGTCATGGACATCGACTACGAGAACTGGCTGCGCACCAACAGCTCCAGCGACAAGGCCGCCGACTACCGCATGGGTAACGTCTGGTTCCTGATCGAGGCGTTGAAAAACACCCTGGAGAAAGACGAAGAAGGCGAGATGACCGTCGAGGACGCCATCGGCAAACTCGTCCTGCGCGACATGCTGGAACGTCAGCAGGAAGAGGAAGACGGTGCCGAAGGCGTGCAGATGATGACCTTGCACGCCTCCAAGGGACTGGAATTTCCTTACGTGTTCATCATGGGCATGGAAGAGGAAATCCTCCCGCACCGCTCCAGCATCGAAGCCGACACCATCGAAGAAGAACGCCGTCTGGCCTACGTCGGAATTACCCGCGCACGTCAGACGCTGGCCTTCACCTTCGCGGCCAAGCGCAAGCAATACGGTGAGATCATCGATTGCGCGCCGAGCCGCTTCCTCGATGAATTGCCGCCGGACGACCTGGCCTGGGAAGGCACCGACGACACACCCGTCGAAGTCAAAGCCGTTCGCGGCAATACCGCATTGGCTGATATACGGGCGATGTTAAAGCGCTAGAATTGAGCACTTTTTAACCGAATACTTTTTAATCAAGCATTTTTGACAAGCTAGGCGCACACGGCGCCAGTAGAGGAACGCTTCATGGAAGCACTGCACCAGAAAATTCGCGAACAAGGCATCGTGCTTTCCGATCAGGTCCTGAAGGTCGACGCCTTTTTGAACCACCAGATCGACCCGGCCCTGATGAAGCTGATCGGCGACGAGTTCGCTGCACTGTTCAAGGACTCGGGCATCACCAAGATCGTCACCATCGAAGCCTCGGGCATCGCCCCGGCGATCATGACGGGTCTGAATCTGGGCGTGCCGGTGATTTTCGCCCGCAAGCACCAGTCCCTGACCCTGACCGAAAACCTGCTGTCGGCGACCGTCTACTCGTTCACCAAACAGACCGAAAGCACCGTGGCGATCTCCCCGCGCCACCTGACCAGCAGCGACCGCGTGCTGATCATCGATGACTTTCTGGCCAACGGTAAGGCGTCGCAAGCGCTGATCTCGATCATCAAACAGGCCGGCGCGACCGTGGCCGGTTTGGGGATTGTGATCGAGAAGTCGTTCCAGGGCGGACGTGCGGAACTGGATGCGCAGGGTTATCGGGTTGAGTCGTTGGCTCGCGTCAAGTCGCTGGCCGATGGCGTTGTGACCTTTATCGAATAATTTGCTGACACAACTTCCTACTGCAGGAGCCGGCTTGCTGGCGATAGCGGTATCAGCCAACATCGATATTGACTGATCCCCCGCTATCGCCAGCAAGCCGACTCCTACAGTTGTTTGGGGCTGGCTGTTATTGCGCGGTGGCCTTGAGGCCGGTGAGCAGCAGTCGCTGAAACAGGTCCTCTTTCAACCCTTCCGGGTTGGTCAGCTGCATGCGCTCCAGATGCTCGGGAAACGCTGCCGGTTCCGGCGCATCCAGCGCCGCCTTGCCCAACTCCAGAATCTCCGTCAGCTTGAACTTGCTCTTCAGCCAGTTCAGCGCCCGCAACAAGTCCCGCTCTTGCGCCGTGAAATCAGACCCCAGCGGATACTCCGGAAACAACTGCGGATGCCGCGCCTGAATCGCCTGTAAACGTTCTGGTCGGTTGTCGGCAAAACGCGGATCGAGGCGGAAGCTTTTTGGCAACTCCTCGCATCTGAGTGGTTTCACCGTTGTCAGGCATAAACCCCGATGGGGGTGACATCCATCGGGGTTTTCTGAGTTACGCGTCAGTTGGTCTGGCTTTGTTGCTTGGCGAAGATTGCCGCCATCTCCGGATCGTCCAGATGATCCAGCGCGCGCTCCACCAACAAATGCACGCCGTCGGCCATTCGGCTTAGCGCCAGGGCTTTAGAGCGGCGTGAGCCGTCCACGTCGTCAGCGAGGTCGGCGGCGATGGCGCTGATGGATAGCAGGTCTTCCGATGCGTTGGCGAGCAGGGCTTCGGTGTTGATGTTTGGAGAGACGCAGAAGAGGTCACCGTTGCGTTTTGGTGACGTTGGTTCGGATGGTGAGAAGGTTTGATGACGGCCGTGCTCGGCGGCATCGTTTCTAAAAGTTGAATCGGGGCTTTCACCCTGAGTCACCGAGTCGGTGTCCGGGGGATTTGGAGTGATCTTGACCATTGGCTCTAACCTCTAAAGGTGAGGCCGCAACCCGTTCGCTACTAAACGAAAGGGAGGCAGCTGTGCACAGGTTAGTAGACCGATGAGCCAAGAAATCGGCGCGCCCGAGGGCGCCCTGCGCACAGCCGCCATCGAGTGCAGGAAGAATCCTGACTGATAGAGGCATAGTGCGACTTGGCAGCAACGGGCTACTAAACCCGATCACTGATGAGCAGTGACAGGAATAAAGTTACCGACCGACCCCAAAGCGCACAAGCCGGCGGATTCTGGCGTAGCTGTAGGCAACGACGCAAGGTGTTGTAGCTTTCACGACGTTACCTACAGGGTTTTTAAACAAGCACTCTCAGGCGATGTTTAATCATTGGGATCTTGGCACCCCTTACCAACTTCCATAGGGGATTCCGAACTTTTCGACATAGGCTTTGGACTCTTCTGAAAGCGGCCGATGTTTTCCATTGGACGTCCCCCCGTAGGGGCCTTTGGGACTAATCGTACCTTGGGCACGGGTAACTTCGATCGCCGTCAAACAGGGTCCCCCTACCCAGACTTTGGCGATACCTCCAGGGGCCAAGCCTACCACCAGCAGTTCTCGATAGTCCGTTATGACCTTGCCGTCAAACGCGCAAAATACCTCCTCGCGTTTGCGCATTAACTGTCTAACTGGGTCTGTAATCTCGATGTAGGCTTCGTAGGTTTGCGGTTCGGCCATAGACTGCCAACGTACGTAGACCAACCGGGGTAGATCAGCCCCCGTTACATGCCGCCCCTTTCCTCCCGGATTTTCTCGCCATCCCGCTGGTTTTCCTCTGAACTCAGACGGTATGCCTTTGCTCAGCGCGCGCGGATACCCCATAGCCGGTATACCGCTGCCCGCCCCCTTGAACACCTGCTCATTGATATCAACGACATCCGCAGTTTCGATCCAGACCTCCATATAGTCAGGAGCAAAAAAATCGAGGCTCCAAGCATCGTAAGGTAATGATCTGCTCTCGACAGAGGCACATCCTTCCAACAACGCAGTTAGCAGCGCAAAGCCTAATTTGAACATCCACGGGCGCTTACTCATTGGGATGCACCCCGCGTTCATAGTTATCGGCGGGGCGATTGATGAATACGATGTTCAGGTCGCTGTTGTTCCAGCCTTTGGCCGCATTCCAGTTGGCAGACAGATGGATGTAGCGGCGGTAAAGCAGCTCCTCTTCGTCGAGGCTCAAGCTGGCGCGACGTGTTTCGCCCAACGCATAAACCATCAGTTTTTCGGCAATCGGTTTCAGCTCTGTTGGTAACGCGTACGTTTGGTCCTCTTCGTCAATTACCGCGAACGGGACGTCGTGCCTGGACCCCAACTCGCGCATGATTCTCAGGTAAACCAACGCCAGTTCGTTGTACACAGTCCGCTTGCTATGGACTGCCGCATAAACATTTTTCGATTTGGATCTGTCGCCTTTAGCGTTGCTAGTAATCTCTACCGCCCAGGTTTTCACGTCCAGAGATAGCCCGTACAGATTGAGTTGATCCTGAAGGCGACCCAGCTCCTGCTGGGCCCAGCGATACGCGGCTGACGATGTAGAAGGCACGTGAAAATCTACATCGAGGCTGCAGCGCGGCTTGCTCAGCAGAATTCGTTCGATGAAGTTTGGGACATACCCGCCACCCAAGTCAGAGTGGGCGCCAGGCATCACGATATCGGCAGTCCCCGCGCTGTTGAGTGAGAAGTTGTGGCGCCGCTCGTCCCGCGCCACCAAATGCACGACCTTTTTTGCCACATCGGGCGCCAAGTACAAATTGACACCGGGGTTATTGGCGTCGTGGACGCTAAAGTCGCCGTCAGCCATGCTGCCTACTGCGGCGGCGGTGTCGAAAATGCCGATAAAATTGATGGAGACATCCGTGTTGGCGCGCCAGTTAAAACCCTCAACAAAACCGGGTGCATCTTTCAGGGCCGAAGCCAGAGTACTTTGGTTGCCCTTCATGACTTCATTCGCGAAGTGCCGAGCCGCGGCGGCTCCTCGACTGAAGCCAAAAACATCGAACTCCACACGCTCAATTTTTCGTCCAGGGTTGATCAGCTGAAACCGCCGAAGCTTTTGTCTTATGAGCGAGGGACTTTGCTCAACTCTCGCCAGCACGCCATGGGCACCTGCGCCGGTCGCTAGTGAAAAAGGTGAATCCCCTTCACCACTGCTAGTACCGATGCCAGCCAGATAAACTGGGATGAAACCTATGGTTTCGTCATCGGCCAGTTGCCGCTGACCGTCATCGGTGTACAGGGTATACAGCTTCGCCACATTACTCGTGTCATTCCCATAACTGCTATCCGGCGTATTCCCCAATCCGTCATACCCATTCGCCTGACAAAACTGCTGAATATCTTCAGCCTCCTCCAGCAGATTCACATCCTTGGCATAACAACCGGCAACCATTTCACTGTTGGACCGATTATTCCCGGTGCCATCAAAGAACACGCCAATCCGCAAAGTAATCCCTTCTTCTGCTTCGACCTCTTCTTCTTCCTCCTCCAGTTCGTCTGAGTCTTGGACTTCCGGGGGCGGAGCCTCTTTGGAAACTAACGTGCCCGTGCCATCGCTTAGCAGTACGATCTGAGCAGGCATTTCCGGATTTGGAAAACTGCGCATCTGAATTCCGCTGCTGCTGAAAATGCCGTCCGAAGTGATTGTGACGCTTTGACCCCCGGCCTCCAACGTAAGAGTTGCTCCCGCACGCAGCACAATATTTGTACCCGCCTTGATGTGCGTTGCTTCGCCGACTTCGAGAACGAACGTTTCGCCGACTTTCGTATGAGTGTCCCCAGCAACTTGCCGGTATTCATTCGCGTTGAGTTGAACCTTGCTGTCTGCGCCAATAGTTCGATGCTCCTCACCTTCTACCACCGTAACGCTGTTGCCCCTGACGGTTTCCCGCCGATCGTTGCCCACCTCAATCCGGCTGTCATTTCCAACCTTCTGCTCCATATCCCGCTGAGCACGCAAGTGCACCAACTCATCGCCAGCACGATCGTCCATCGACAGTTCGTTGTAGCCACCCGTGGTGGGGGAGCTGTGGGTTCGAAGTACGGTTTTGGTTTTATTTTCGGGCAATGGGTATGCCGGCAGTGTGACCCTGTTGATGAAGCAGCCGGTTACCAACGGATTATCGGGATTGCCTTCGAGGTAGGTGACGATCACTTCCATTCCGATACGCGGAATGATCACAGTGCCGAAGTTATCCCCCGCCCAGCCTGACGCTACCCGCAGCCAGCAACTGCTGTTTTCGTTGTTGCGCTCAGACCGGTCCCAGTGAAATTTGACTTTGACGCGGCCGTACTCGTCGCAGTAGATCTCCTCACCGACGGGCCCGGTGACGCGCGCGGTCTGGCAATTCAGCAGGGGTCTTGGTGCCGGCGTCGGTGGCCGATAAAACACATCCCAGGGAATCGCACTGAAGCTGTTGCGGTAGCCCTCAACAAAGCCGTCCTCAGTTTTGGTCGTGTTGGTGGCGAACTCCTGGAGCACCTGAGGTTGCTTGCCGGTGTGAGTGACGCTCAGCAGTAGCCAGAGATCGTTGTACGTTTCGTGTGGGGAGTTAGTCAGGCTGAAAAAGTGGCCGCTGCGCAGTGTTGGCTGGTCGCTTTTGCCCTCGGCCAACTGATAATCGACTCGGTGCCGTTCCAGCGCCTGCCGGGCCAGTTCTTTGCCGCGTTTTTCGCTCTCTAATGGTAGCGGGTAGCTATAGTCTTCCAGCTCGGGACTGAACTCAGCGGTAAAGCGACTTTCCAGCAACGCGTTCGGGCGTTTCAGGTCGTAGTCACGGCGGCTAACGATGCTGGGCCGGGTTTTGAAACCCATGGAAAACAGGCTGACGACCGGATGCTCCGCGACCATGCCGGAGTCTTGCTGATACAGGGTTTCGCCCAGTTTGGGGAAGTATGTCTGGTCGTCGGTAAACACCAGCATATGGCCTTGCGAAGAGTGCTGGTGATGCCACGCAATGCCGTCCTCGGCGCAGAGTCGCTGGACAAACTCCAAATCATTTTCCCGATATTGAGTGCAGTATTCACGCGGGGGATTTGCTTTGACGTGGAAAGTGAATGCATCGGTGTGAATGCCGTGCCCTTTGAGGACCTGAGCGATGATTTGCGGCACGGTCTGATTTTGAAAAATCCGCTGATCCTGACTGAACTGCAGGTAGTGCAGCGCCGGCACCAGGTGCACTCGATAACGGGTCAGGCGTTTACCAACATCACCTTCGGACACACCTTCGATGTATCCGTGAATACCTTCGCCGTTATGGCCGAATTGCAGAAATGCAGGTTGGTGAAGCAGGCTCTCCAGATCGATATCGGGGTATTCGCTGACCAGATCGACGCTGATTGAATACAACGCGCTGATGGTTTCAGTGCCTTCAAAAGCCAGGACTTTAAAATCGTTGGGAACGTTGGGGATCGTTAGGATGAATTGAGGGGCATTGGCGGGTGCGAGCATGCGCTTATCCTTTTGCTTTTTTAGCCCATCCTTGAGCAGAGAGATAAAAAAGGTTACGACGCGCTTGTTACGGTGTGAGCGAGTCGCAAGAATCCGAAAAGCTATCAGCGCACGGGAAAGAACGATGTAGGAAGGGGCTAGAAGCTGTGTGCGAAACCTCCTGCGTCACCAAATGTTGCTGTAAACAGCGAAACCCACTCGCGAAGGCGGCGTGTCAGTCGACGTCATCAGCGACTGATCCACCTCAATCGCGAGCAGGCTCACTCCTACAGTTGCTTTTGGGTGGCCAGTTATTGCGCGGTGGCCTTGAGGCCGGTGAGCAGCAGTCGCTGAAACAGGTCCTCTTTCAACCCTTCCGGGTTGGTCAGCTGCATGCGCTCCAGATGCTCGGGAAACGCTGCCGGTTCCGGCGCATCCAGCGCCGCCTTGCCCAACTCCAGAATCTCCGCCAGCTTGAACTTGCTCTTCAGCCAGTTCAGCGCCCGCAACAAGTCCCGCTCTTGCGCCGTGAAATCACACCCCAGCGGATACTCCGGAAACAACTGCGGATGCCGCGCCTGAATCGCCTGCAATCGCTGCGGACTGTTGTCCGCAAAACGCGGATCGAGGCGGAAATTCTTCGGCAATTTGCCCACGCTCTGCGCTTGCTCGATCAACCCCGACTGGAACCGAGAGTCGCTGATGTTCAGCAACGCCTCGATCACTGCCGCATCGGTCTTGCCGCGCAAATCGGCGATGCCGTACTCAGTGACCACGATATCCCGCAGATGCCGCGGGATCGTGCAATGACCGTATTCCCAGACGATGTTGGAACTGACCTCCCCGCCCGCCTCGCGCCAGCTGCGCAGCAACAGAATCGAACGCGCGCCCTCCAGCGCATGGCCCTGTGCGACGAAGTTGTACTGCCCGCCAACCCCGCTGAGCACCCGCCCGTTTTCGAGCTGATCGGCCACGCCGGCACCGAGCAACGTCATGGTGAACACGGTGTTGATAAAGCGCGCATCCAGTCGTTGCAAGCGTTTGAGCTCTTCCTGACCGTAGAGCTCGTTGATGTAGCTGATACGGGTCATGTTGAATTCGAGCCGCTTGCTCTGGGGCAGCTCTCGAAGACGTTCGTAAAAGCTGCGTGGCCCGAGAAAAAATCCGCCATGCACTGAAATGCCGTCAGTCTGCGCGGCCTCATCCAGCATGCCAGCATTCGCCTGTTGCTGGGTTGGCACGTCCGGGTAGACCTTGCGCCGCACGATCCCGGCGTCGGCCAGCACCAACAAGCCGTTGACGAACATTTCGCTGCAACCGTAAAGGCCCTTGGCGAAGGGTTCGATTCCGCCTTCACGGTCGATCAACTGTGCCCACTGGCTGAGATTCACGTCCGCCAGCAGTGCTTTGTAACCCTCGTTGTCAGCCTGCCGCGCCAGCAACGCCGACGTCAGCGCGTCACCCATGGCACCGATGCCGATCTGCAACGTGCCGCCATCGCGCACCAGCGTGCTGGCGTGCAGGCCGATGAAGTGGTCCTGGAAACCCACGGGCATATTCGGGGTGGAGAACAATGTGGTGTTGTCTTTCTCGTCGATCAGCAGGTCGAAGGCGTCGATGCCGACTTCGGCGTCGCCGGGCATGTACGGCAAGTCGTTGTGCACCTGGCCCACGAGCAGGATCGTCTCCCCCGCTGCCCGGCGTTTCTCGATCATCGGGAACAGGTCGAGGGTGATGTCCGGGTTACAGCTCAGGCTTAGCCGATCGGGATGCTCGCTGTGGCTGGCCACCAGCTGCGCGACCAGGTTCAAACCGGCGGCATTGATGTCCCGCGCGGCGTGGCTGTAGTTGCTGCTGACGTAATCCTGCTGAGCGGATGCGCTATGCAGCAGGCTGCCTGGCTGCATGAAAAACTGATGAACGTGGATGTTGGGCGGCAGGTTGTCCTTGTGCAGGCCCGCGAGAAAATCCAGTTCCGGATAGTCGCCAAAAACCCGTTCGATGAAGGGTTCAAGGAAGCGCTTTTGCAAACCGTCACCCAGAGAAGGACGACCCAGGCACAGCGCTGTGTAGATCGTCAGCTGCCGCTCGGGCAGTTGCGCAACGCGTTGATACAGCGCGTTGACGAAGTGGTTGGGTTTGCCCAGGCCGAGGGGCAGGCCCATGTGGATGTGCGCCGGCAACCGCGCCAACACATCATCGACCGCCTGTTCGATAGAACACAGCTGCACCATCTGATCCTCCCTTACATTCCGTGAATTGGGGTTGGACCGAGCTTGCCGGGTCTTTGCTGCAATGAACAGCCTCGGGCGGTGATTTGCCCAAAACCTGTAGGAGCCGGCTTGCTGGCGATCCAGGCGCCGCGGTTAACCAGCTAAACCGTGTGATCGTTCATCGCCAGCAAGCCGGCGCCGACAGGTCCGTGAACGACAGGCACAAAAAAGCCGCTCGAAAGCGGCTTTTCGCGAAAGATGCGGGCGTGTTACAGGCCGGACATCTCTTTGATCGCACCTTTCAGCTCATCGTCGGAGCAGTCGGCGCAGGTACCTTTAGGCGGCATCGCATTGATACCGGTAATGGCCTTGGCCAGGATGCCGTCGAGGCCGCCCTGATGATCGGCGCGCTCTTTCCAGGCAGCCTTGTCGCCGATTTTCGGCGCGCCCAGCAAGCCAGTGCCGTGGCAAGCATTGCAATGTTTTGCAATCACATCTTTAGGTGCCTTGGCACCACCACCGCCAGTAGCGGCAGCGACTTCCATCCCCTTGCACTCTTGACCCGTCACACAGACTTGGCCAACTGGCTCAAGGCGTTTGGCAATATCGTCGTTAGTCGCAGCTTGAGCGCTGACAGCCCATAGGGCCAATACGGTTGCTGGTGCAGCCAGCATTTTCATAATTAGGTTCACGCGTTCACCCTCAATGGTGGCTAGTCACGCCTACGGCCACGGTTCGCAGGCGGGCGCAAGTATAGCGGTAAGCCCGCCGCACTGAAACAACCCCAAAGTCGAAGGGGTCTTGTTGCGCCGCGGAAAAACCCTTCGAGTGTCGCTGCCGTGCTGGCAGGACGCCTCGTCTCTTAGAAATTCGCTGGCGTGGCTGCGCTGATTAGTCGCGCCGGCGCATCGAACGGATTACGGAAACGGTGTGGCTTGGTACTTTCAAAGTAGTAGCTATCACCCGCTTCAAGCACAAAAGTTTCCAGCCCGACCACCAGCTCCAGACGTCCTTCCACCAGAATCCCGGTTTCCTCGCCCTCATGGGTGAGCATCTCGTCACCGGTGTCGGCGCCTGGCGGGTAGATTTCATTGAGGAAGGCAATGGCGCGGCTCGGGTGCGCCCGACCGACCAGTTTCATGGTCACTGCGCCATCGGAAATATCGATCAGCTCGTTAGCCTTGTAGACGATCTGAGTCGGTTTTTCCTGCAGGATCTCTTCGGAGAAGAACTCGACCATGGACATGGGAATCCCGCCCAGAACCTTGCGCAGCGAGCTGATCGAGGGACTGACGCTGTTCTTCTCGATCATCGAAATGGTGCTGTTGGTGACGCCCGCGCGTTTGGCGAGCTCACGCTGCGAAAGACCTTTGAGCTTACGGATGGATTGCAGTCGTTCACCGACGTCCAAGCTTGCGCCTCCAGGATTCAGGTTGTAGGAATATTGAGCGTTATCATGGCGACAGCGTTCAGTATTTACAACACTTTGGCCTGAATCCTGTTCGGCGAGCCGACTTCCGGTGCGCAGTGCCTGGGCCTAAGCCCCGGAATAGAGCAGCGGCACCCGGCGCAGGTTGCAGAAGATCTGGTAAGGAATCGTGTCAGCCGCTTCCGCAACCGTGCTGGCGAGCACATTTTTGCCCCACAACTCGACGGTCGAGCCGAGGCCCGCTTGCGGCACATCGGTCAAATCAACACAAAGCATGTCCATCGACACCCGGCCAATCAATTGGCTGCGCTGCCCGGCAACCAGCACCGGCGTACCGGTCGGCGCGTGACGCGGATAGCCATCGGCATAACCCATCGCCACCACGCCAACGCGCATTGGCTTCTGGGTGATGAATTTCGCGCCGTAACCGATCGGCTCGCCAGCCGGCAGCTCACGCACGCAGATCACTTTCGATTCCAGGGTCATCACCGGTTGCAGGCGGGATGCTACGGCGTTGGCTTCTTCGAACGGCGTGGCACCGTAGAGCATGATGCCCGGGCGAACCCAGTCGCTTGGAATCTGCGGCCAACCGAGCACTGCCGGTGAGTTGCGCAGGCTGATCTCGGCGGACAGGCCCTGGCGTGCCGCTTCAAAAACCGCCACCTGCTCGGTGCTGGCCTGGCTGTGCAGCTCGTCGGCACGGGCGAAGTGGCTCATCAGCACGATCTTCGCCACCTTGCCGCTGGCCAGCAGCCGTTGATAGGCCGCCTGGTAATCCTTTGGATGCAGACCAACCCGGTGCATGCCTGAGTCAAGTTTGAGCCACACCGTGATCGGCTTGCTCAGCGCGGCTTTCTCGATGGCTTCAAGCTGCCACAGCGAATGCACCACGCACCAGAAGTCATGCTCGACGATCAGCGCCAACTCATCAGCTTCGAAAAAGCCTTCCAGCAACAACACCGGCGCACGAATGCCCGCAGCCCGCAGCTCCAGTGCTTCTTCAATGCACGCCACGGCGAAACCATCCGCCTGGGCTTCCAGCGCCTGGGCGCAACGCACCGCGCCGTGCCCGTAGGCATCGGCCTTGATCACCGCGAGGGCCTTGGCACCCGTGACTTCACGGGCAATTTGGTAGTTGTGGCGCAGGGCTTGAAGGTCGATCAGGGCACGGGCTGGACGCATGGCGGCAGGCTTCTAGACAGTCATGGGAATAAAAACCGGCGCTGGCTGACGGCGTTAACCGCCAACGGCACCGGGAGAGGGATCTTTCTGACAGGCTTATGGCAGAGCGGCTACAACTGACAGCTCCACCAGGATTTCCGGTTCACACAGCTTCGATTCAACCGTCGCACGGGCCGGGGCGACGCCTTTTGGCAGCCACTTGTCCCACACCGCGTTCATGCCTTCGAAGTGCGCATCAATGTCTTTCAGGTAAATCGTCACCGACAGCAAGTGATGCTTGTCGGTGCCCGCCAGATCCAGCAAACGCTCGATGTTGGCAAGGGTTTCACGGGTCTGCTGTTCAATCCCGGCACTCATGTCGTCGCCGACTTGCCCTGCCAGATAAACGGTGCCGCTGTGGGCAACGATCTGGCTCATGCGCTCATTGGTGAGCTGGCGCTGGATTGACATGTTTTGCGGACTCCTGGGTTTTACTTCCATAACGAGAGATATCGAGGCCTTCGGCGCTGATCTGCGGCGTTTTCTTCGCCATCAGGTCAGCCAGCAAGCGACCGGAGCCGCATGCCATGGTCCAGCCGAGCGTGCCGTGACCGGTGTTCAGGAACAGATTCTTGAACGGGGTGGCACCCACGATTGGCGTGCCATCCGGGGTGGTCGGACGCAGACCGGTCCAGAAACTGGCCTGGGTCAGATCGCCGCCCTGAGGATAGAGGTCGTTGACGATCATCTCCAGGGTTTCGCGCCGACGCGGGTTCAGCGACAGGTCAAAACCGGCTATTTCCGCCATGCCGCCGACGCGGATGCGGTTGTCGAAACGGGTGATCGCGACCTTGTAGGTCTCGTCGAGGATAGTCGAAGTCGGGGCCATCGCCGGGTTGGTGATCGGCACGGTCAGGGAGTACCCCTTGAGCGGATAAACCGGCGCCTTGATGCCCAGCGGCTTGAGCAGTTGCGGCGAGTAGCTGCCGAGTGCCAGAACGTAGCGGTCTGCGGTTTCCAGCTTGCCGTCGATCCATACGCCGTTGATGCGGTCACCGGCGAAGTCGAGCTTCTGAATGTCTTGGCCAAAACGGAACTCCACGCCCAGCTTCACGGCCATTTCTGCAAGCTTGGTGGTGAACATCTGGCAGTCGCCCGTCTGGTCGTTCGGCAGACGCAAGGCACCGGCAAGGATGTCGGTGACGCTGGCCAGGGCCGGCTCAACGCGGGCAATGCCGGCGCGGTCGAGCAGTTCGAACGGCACGCCGGACTCTTTCAGCACGGCGATGTCTTTCGCGGCGCCATCCAGTTGAGCCTGGGTGCGGAACAATTGGGTCGTGCCGAGACTACGGCCTTCGTAGGCAATACCGGTTTCAGCGCGCAATTCGTCGAGGCAGTCACGGCTGTACTCGGACAGACGGACCATGCGCTCCTTGTTCACCGCATAACGGCTGGCGGTGCAGTTGCGCAGCATCTGCGCCATCCACAGGTATTGGTCGATGTCGGCGGTGGCCTTGATCGCCAGCGGTGCGTGGCGCTGCAGCAGCCACTTGATGGCCTTGAGCGGCACACCCGGCGCGGCCCACGGCGAGGCATAACCTGGCGATACCTGCCCGGCGTTGGCGAAACTGGTCTCCATGGCCGCAGCCGGCTGACGGTCCACCACCACCACTTCGAACCCGGCACGCGCCAGATAATAAGCACTAGTGGTACCGATGACGCCGCTACCCAAGACCATAACGCGCATTTTCATATCCCTCATCGCGGCGTGCCGCTGACGTTTGTAGTTCAGACCGTAGATGTGGGCAGTTTAAAAAAGATTAGCCAGTGCTTTTCACTATATAAGCACCTATATTTGGCGACAATTCTCGGCAAAAACGCTTTTCACGGAGGCGCATCCCCTATGCGTACCAACACTCAGACCAAACGTGAGCTGGACAAGATCGACCGCAACATCCTGCGGATCCTGCAAGCAGACGGGCGTATATCCTTCACCGAGCTTGGGGAAAAGGTCGGGCTCTCGACCACGCCCTGCACTGAGCGGGTTCGGCGCCTGGAGCGCGAAGGGATCATCATGGGCTACAACGCCCGACTGAATCCGCAGCACCTCAAGGGTAGTCTGCTGGTGTTCGTCGAGATCAGCCTCGACTACAAATCCGGCGATACTTTCGAAGAGTTCCGACGTGCGGTGCTGAAACTGCCCCATGTGCTGGAATGTCATTTGGTATCAGGGGATTTCGACTATCTGGTGAAGGCACGGATTTCCGAGATGGCCTCGTACCGCAAGTTGCTGGGCGACATCCTGCTCAAGCTGCCGCATGTGCGCGAATCCAAGAGCTATATCGTGATGGAAGAGGTGAAGGAGAGTTTGAGTTTGCCGATTCCGGATTGAGTCGGTTGCCGCCTGTTCGGACGCCTTCGCGAGCAAGCCCGCTCCCACAGGATGAAATGCATTCCAATGTGGGAGCGGGCTTGCTCGCGAATGAAAGCGACTCGGTCTCGACTTAGACGAGGACCTGCCGTGTAGAAGCCATGTACTCATGAATCTGCTTCTCCACCCGCGGATGAATCAGCTCCACCGGCCCCCGCCCATTCGGGCAAGGCAGCGTCTTGGTCGTGCCAAACAACCGGCAAATCAGCGGCCGCTCGTCATACACCGTGCAGCCGTTCGGCCCAAGGTGCACACAGTTGAGCTCATCCATCGCCGCATCCTGCTCGGCGCGGGTCTTGCGCGGCAGGCGGGACATTTCTTCGGGTGAGGTGGTCACCGGCCCACAGCAGTCGTGGCAGCCGGGCACGCACTCGAACGAGGGAATCTGCTGTCGCAGCGTGCGGATTTTCTGACTGTTGCAGCTCATCGAAACGGTGACCCAAAGCGGAATAAAGCGGGATTCTGCAGCAAAAACGCCGATCCAGACAGCCACAACCGACCAGTGTTGCCCGCGCCGAAAGGTCCGGCTTATGCTCCGTCAAATTTTCCAGACACAAAAATCAGGATGATGCGCATGAATGCCCGCGCCCAACACATTGCCTCCTATTACGCGGCCAGCAGCCTGCCGCAGCCTGATCATCCGGTGCTTACTGAGGATCTGGCGGCCGATGTGTGCGTGGTCGGCGGCGGGTTTTCCGGGCTGAACACGGCGCTCGAGCTGGCCGAACGCGGCTTCAGCGTGGTGCTGCTCGAGGCGCACAAGATTGGTTGGGGTGCCAGTGGCCGAAATGGCGGGCAGCTGATTCGTGGCGTCGGCCATGGTCTCGATCAGTTCGCCAGCGTGATCGGTGCAGACGGTGTGCGTCAGATGAAACTCATGGGCCTGGAAGCGGTGGAAATCGTTCGACAGCGCGTCGAGCGTTTTCAGATCCCTTGCGACCTGACGTGGGGCTACTGCGATCTCGCCAACAAACCCCGCGACCTGGAAGGCTTCGCCGAAGACGCCGAAGAACTGCGCAGCCTCGGCTACCGATACGAAACCCGCTTGCTGCAAGCCCACGAAATGCACTCGGTGGTGGGTTCCGACCGCTACGTCGGCGGCCTGATCGACATGGGTTCGGGCCATTTGCACCCACTGAATCTGGCACTGGGCGAAGCCGCCGCTGCGCAGCAATTGGGCGTCAAGCTGTTCGAACAGTCGGCAGTGACCCGCATCGACTACGGCCCGGAGGTGAAGGTCCATACGTCTCAGGGTTCGGTGCGCGCAAAGACTTTGGTGCTCGGTTGCAATGCCTACCTCAACCAGCTCAACCCGGAACTCAGCGGCAAAGTGTTGCCCGCCGGCAGCTATATCATTGCTACCGAACCCTTGAGCGAAGAACAGGCGCACGAACTGCTGCCGCAGAACATGGCGGTGTGTGATCAACGAGTGGCGCTGGATTACTACCGGCTCTCGGCGGATCGACGCTTGCTGTTCGGTGGCGCTTGCCACTATTCGGGTCGCGACCCGAAGGACATCGCTGCGTACATGCGGCCGAAAATGCTGGATGTTTTTCCGCAACTGAGTGGGGTGAAAATCGATTATCAATGGGGCGGGATGATTGGCATTGGTGCTAACCGCCTGCCGCAGATCGGCCGGCTCAAGGATCAGCCGAACGTGTATTACGCCCAGGCTTATTCAGGTCACGGGGTGAATGCCACGCACCTGGCGGGCAAGTTGCTGGCCGAGGCGATCACTGGGCAGCAGAGTGGTGGGTTCGATCTGTTTGCCAAAGTGCCGCATATCACCTTCCCCGGCGGGAAGCATTTGCGCTCGCCGTTGTTGGCGTTGGGGATGTTGTGGCATCGGATGAAAGAGTTGGTCTGAAGAATTTTTGGCGCTCTTGCGGACGCCTTCGCGAGCAAGCCCGCTCCCACATTAGGTCTTCAGCGAACACAGATTGGGTGTTCGACGACGATCAAATGTGGGAGCGGGCTTGCTCGCGAATGGATCTAAAGAACACCCCAAAACTCAGACCCGCCAGAAAGGCTTAAGCCCCTCCTCCCGCGCCTGGTCAAGACTCAACCCGACATCCTTCAACTGCTCCGGCGTCAGCTCCAGTAACGCCTTGCGCGTGTGCAGACGATGCCAGAACAGATCCCAACGACCCAGGCCGGACGGCGCATTGCGCATGACCGCTTCCCGCGCACCGTTTTTTTGCCCTGCCGCCAGTTCCTGACTGCGTAACGTCAGCCGCACATCGCTCAAGCCGTTCATTTTGATTGCTCCTGTTTACTTGGGTAGCCAGAGCTTTCATGATGCGTGGGCGGCGAAAAGCATTACAGATTCAACTTGTCAGTATTAACTCCATACAGATTTCGCATTTTAACCTCTGAATCACAATTTTTTGCCTCATCTGTACTGGTCAACCGAATCATCCACATCGAGACTGCGCCATGACCCTCTACGTCAACCTCGCCGAATTGCTCGGTACGCGGATTGAACAGGGCTTCTATCGCCCCGGCGACCGGCTGCCGTCAGTGCGGGCATTGAGCGTCGAGCACGGCGTCAGTCTGAGTACGGTTCAACAAGCCTATCGGGTGCTTGAAGACAGCGGCCTGGCCATGCCGAAACCCAAGTCCGGCTACTTCGTTCCGGTCAGTCGTGAACTGCCGGAATTGCCCGCGATCGGTCGCCCGGCCCAACGTCCGGTGGATATTTCGCAGTGGGACCAGGTGCTGGAGCTGATTCGCGCTGTGCCGCGCAAGGACGTGGTGCAACTGGGCCGCGGCATGCCGGACATCACCACGCCGACCATGAAACCGTTGCTGCGCAACCTCGCCCGCATCAGCCGGCGGCAGGACATGCCCGGTCTGTATTACGACAACATTCACGGCACCCTGGAACTGCGTGAGCAGATCGCGCGCTTGATGCTGGATTCCGGATGCCAACTGACCGCCAACGACCTGGTGATCACCACCGGCTGCCACGAAGCGCTCTCCACCAGCATTCGCTCGATCTGCGAGCCGGGCGACATCGTCGCCGTGGACTCGCCGAGCTTTCACGGCGCGATGCAGACGCTCAAGGGCCTGAACATGAAGGCTCTGGAAATCCCCACCGACCCGCTGACCGGGATCAGCCTCGATGCGCTGGAACTGGCCCTGGAACAATGGCCAATCAAGGCCATACAGTTGACGCCCAACTGCAACAACCCGCTGGGCTACATCATGCCGGAATCGCGCAAGCGTGCGTTGTTGACGCTCGCACAGCGTTTTGACGTGGCGATCATCGAAGACGATGTGTATGGCGAACTGGCCTACAACTACCCGCGACCACGCACGATAAAATCCTTCGACGAAGACGGCCGCGTCCTGCTCTGCAGTTCATTTTCCAAGACGCTCGCGCCGGGTTTGCGCATCGGTTGGGTTGCACCGGGCCGGTACCTGGAGCGGGTGCTGCACATGAAATACATCAGCACCGGCTCCACTGCGCCGCAACCGCAGATTGCCATCGCCGAATTCCTCAAGGCCGGTCACTTCGAACCGCATTTGCGGCGGGTGCGTACGCAATACCAGCGCAATCGCGACCTGATGATCGATTGGGTCACCCGCTATTTCCCCGCCGGCACCCGCGCCAGTCGGCCGCAAGGCAGTTTCATGCTTTGGGTCGAACTGCCGGATGGTTTCGACACCCTGAAACTGAATCGCGCCTTACACGACCAAGGCGTACAGATTGCCGTCGGCAGCATCTTTTCTCCCTCAGGCAAGTACCGCAATTGCCTGCGAATGAACTACGCTGCCAAGCCAACACCACAGATCGAAGACGCGGTGCGCAAGGTCGGCGCCGCGGCAATCAAACTGCTGGCGGAAAATGACAGCCTCTGCGACTGACTTTTAACGGGATTTCAGCGTCCATATGCCGACACCTGCCGCCAATCGGAACGATCCTACGTGAGAGTCAGACAGCCCCTGCTCGCTCTTCTGCTACTCGCCTCGCTCCTGGGCGGTTGCGCCGGCTTCGACGTTCGGCGCGAACCGAGCCAGGCGCTGCCCGCCAGTGATTCGGCATTCGGTCGCTCGATCCAGGCCCAGGCCGCGCCCCATGAGGGCAAGTCCGGTTTTCGCCTGCTGTCCAATAGCGGCGAAGCCTTCATGGCCCGCGCCGAGTTGATCCGCAACGCCCAAAGCAGCCTCGACTTGCAGTACTACATCGTCCATGACGGCATCAGCACGCGCATGCTGGTGGACGAACTGCTCAAGGCGGCCGACCGTGGCGTGCGCGTAAGAATCCTGCTCGACGACACCACCAGCGACGGCCTCGACTGGATCATCGCCACGCTGGCGGCACACCCGCAGATCCAGATCCGCCTGTTCAACCCGTTGCACCTGGGTCGCAGCACTGGCGCGACCCGGACCATGGGCCGACTGTTGAACCTGTCGCTGCAACACCGACGCATGCACAACAAATTGTGGCTGGCCGACAATAGCGCTGCCATCGTCGGCGGCCGCAACCTGGGGGACGAATATTTCGATGCCGAGCCCAACCTGAATTTCACCGACATCGACATGCTCGGCGTCGGGCCGGTCGCCGAGCAGCTTGGCCACAGTTTCGACCAGTACTGGAACAGTGCGCTGAGCAAGCCGATCGATGAATTTCTGTCGAGCAAACCGTCGCAAAAGGACCTGCAAAATACCCGCACACGCCTGGAAGAATCGCTGGAAGACACGCGAAAACAGAATCACGCGCTGTATCAACAATTGATGACGTACACCACAAACCCGCGCATGGACATCTGGCGCCGGGAGCTGATCTGGGCCTGGAACCAGGCCTTGTGGGACGCACCGAGCAAGGTCTTGTCGGACGGCGAGCCAGATCCGCAATTGCTGCTGACCACGCAATTGGCGCCTGAGCTCTCCGGGGTCAGCAAAGAGCTGATCATGATCTCGGCGTACTTCGTGCCGGGGCAGCCGGGGCTGGTTTACCTCACCGGCCGCGCCGATGCCGGAGTCTCCGTCAGCCTGCTGACCAACTCGCTGGAAGCCACCGACGTCCCGGCGGTGCATGGCGGTTACGCGCCCTATCGCCGGGCGCTACTGGAACATGGCGTGAAGTTGTACGAATTACGCCGCCAACCCGGTGAAGGCGGCGGCAGCGGACCGCATATTTTCTACAGCAAGTCCTATCGAGGCTCCGATTCGAGCCTGCACAGCAAAGCGATGATCTTCGACCAGCAGAAATCATTCATCGGCTCGTTTAACTTCGACCCGCGCTCGGTGTTGTGGAACACCGAAGTCGGGGTGCTGGTCGACAGTCCGGAACTCGCTGTCTATGTGCGCAAAGCGGCGCTGGAAGGTATGGCGCCGCCCCTGAGTTATCAGGTGAAGCTGGAAAACGACCGGATCGTCTGGGTGACTGAGGACGACGGCAAAATGCACACGCTGACCGAGGAGCCGGGAAGCTGGTGGCGCCATTTCAATGCGTGGATGAGTACCGCAGTGGGCCTGGAGCGGATGCTCTGACAGACAACACCCTCCCCTGTGGGAGCGGGCTTGCTCGCGAAAGCGGTGTGTCATCCGACGATGATGGCGACTGGCACACCGCTTTCGCGAGCAAGCCCGCTCCCACAGGGGGTCTGGTTGGCTGGCCCCTCGGCGTCAAGCCGGCTCGGCGACCGTACCGAATGCACCTTGGCGTGACAGCAAAATCACCAACCCGAACGCGCCGGCCGCCATCAGCAACGGCAACGCATGCCCGCTGATCCACTGACTGCCAGCCCCGGCAGCCAACGGCCCGACCAGACAACCAATGCCCCACAGCTGCGCGATATGCGCATTGGCGCGCACCAGCGCGTCGTCGCGATAACGTTCACCGATCAGGATCAGTGACAAGGTGAACAACCCCCCGGCACTGGCGCCAAACAGTACCCACAACGGCCAGATCAGCAACGTGTCGATCAACAACGGAATCGCCAGGCTCGAAAGCATCAGCACCACAGCGCAACCGGTGAACAACGTACGTCGCGACAAGCGATCCGCCAGCGCGCCAATCGGCAGTTGCAGCAGGGCATCACCGACCACCACCGTGCTGACCATCGCCAAGGCGATTTCCGTGGTAAAGCCCTGACGCAGACAATAGACCGGCAGCAAGGTCAGGATCATCGCTTCAAACGCGGCGAACAGCGCCACGCCCCAGGCAATCGCCGGCAGTCCTCGACAGAAGCCCCACAAGTCGCTGAAGGTCACGCTGCAGGCTTCACTGGTTGGCGCGCCGCTGCGGCCCAGCAGCAGAAACGGCGCCGCCGTGAGCAGCCCGACGCCGACCCAGAACCCATAATCATGTTCAGTGCCCAAAACGCCCAGCAGCAGCGGCCCGGCCAACTGACTCAGCGCATAGCTGCTGCCATACAGCGCCACCAGGCGCCCACGCCATTGCTCGACCACCAGCTGATTGATCCAGCTTTCGCCAAGAATGAAGACCAGTGTGAGGATCACACCAATCATCAATCGCAGCACCAGCCACACCGGATAGCTCGGCAACAGCGCCAGCAACCCGATGGATACCGCCCCGGCCCACAAGCACAGGCGCATCAGATTGGCCGTGCCGAGACGCGCCGCCAGATGGCTGGAGATTTTCGCACCCAGCAACACACCAATCGCCGGCATCGCGGCCATTACGCCAATGGCAAACGAACCGTAGCCCCAGCCTTCCAGGCGAAACGATACCAGCGGCATGCTGACGCCCAGGGCCAGGCCGACACTCAAGACAGACGCCAACACGGCGAAATAAGTCGCCCAACGCATGTTCCACGCTCCTGTGGATATTATTTTTCAGACAACACAAAACAAATGTGGGAGCGGGCTTGCTCGCGAAGAGGCCATCACATCCAACATCATCGTTGGCTGTTACGGCGCCTTCGCGAGCAAGCCCGCTCCCACAAGGGATCTGCGTCGTTCAGGAGCCCGGATTACCAACGGGCTCCTTCACTGGCTTACAACTTGATCCAGGTCGCCTTCAGCTCGGTGTACTTGTCGAACGCATGCAGCGATTTGTCGCGACCGTTGCCCGACTGCTTGAAGCCACCAAATGGCGCGGTCATGTCGCCGCCGTCGTACTGGTTGACCCACACGCTACCGGCGCGCAGCGCACGGGCGGTCAGATGAGCCTTCGAGATGTCCTTGGTCCACACCGCAGCGGCCAAGCCGTACGGCGTGTCGTTGGCAATCGCGATGGCTTCTTCGGCGGTATCGAAAGCGATGACCGACAACACTGGGCCAAAGATTTCTTCCTGGGCGATTTTCATCGCTTTGCTGACGCCGTCGAAAATCGTCGGTTCAACGTAAGTACCACCGGTTTCCTGCAGCGTACGCTTGCCGCCAGCGACCAGTTTGGCGCCATCGGCGTGGCCGGACTCGATGTAGGACAGCACGGTGTTCATCTGCTGGGTATCGACCAGCGCGCCGACGTTGGTCGCCGGGTCCAGCGGATTGCCCGGCTTCCAGGTTTTCAGAGCCTCGATCACCAGCGGCAGGAAGGTGTCCTTGATCGAACGCTCGACCAGCAGACGCGACCCCGCGGTGCAAACTTCGCCCTGGTTGAAGGCGATGGCACCGGCTGCCGCTTCGGCTGCGGCTTGCAGGTCCGGGGCATCGGCGAACACGATGTTCGGGCTCTTGCCGCCGGCTTCGAGCCAGACGCGTTTCATGTTCGATTCACCGGAATAGATCAGCAATTGCTTGGCGATCTTGGTCGAACCGGTGAACACCAGGGTGTCGACATCGTTGTGCAGGGCCAGGGCCTTGCCGACAGTGTGACCGTAGCCCGGCAACACGTTCAGTACGCCTTTCGGGATGCCGGCTTCAACGGCGAGCGCCGCGATACGGATGGCGGTCAGTGGCGATTTTTCGGACGGCTTGAGGATCACCGAGTTACCGGTAGACAGCGCCGGGCCGAGTTTCCAGCAGGCCATCATCAACGGGAAGTTCCACGGCACGATGGCGCCGACAACGCCGACCGGCTCGCGGGTCACCAGACCCAGCTGATCATGCGGGGTCGCGGCCACTTCGTCGTAGATCTTGTCGATGGCTTCGCCGCTCCAGCTCAAGGCTTGCGCCGCACCGGGAACGTCGATGTACAGGGAATCGCTGATGGGCTTGCCCATGTCGAGGGTTTCAAGCAGGGCCAGCTCTTCGGCGTGCTGTTTCAGCAGGCCGGCAAAACGGATCATGGTGGCTTTGCGTTTGGTCGGCGCCAGGCGCGACCAGACGCCGGAATTGAACGTGGCGCGAGCATTTTCAACAGCGCGCTGGGCATCGGCGGCGTCACAGCTGGCGATCTTGCCCAGCAGACGGCCATCGACCGGACTGATGCACTCGAAGGTCTCGCTGGAGACGGCATCGGTGTATTCGCCATTGATGTAGGCACGGCCTTCGATCTTCAGATCGCGAGCCCGTTGTTCCCAATCGGCACGAGTCAGGGTAGTCATTCGAGTGTCCTCCTCTTATTGAATACGAGCGCCCCGCGTTCTTCGCGGACGTCCCCAGGAATTCTGCCCGGCCAGCCTGCAATTCGGCCGAAGGCAACCGCCACCCTAAACCAGTGGCCGGGGTTGTTTCAATATATTTGACATAAGGTCGGTAAACGGCCTTGCGGTGTTCATTTTAATAAACATAGACTTTGGGCTTTTCTGCACCTTTCCAGCCACTCGCGCCGCAATCACGGGGGATTACAACAATGAGCATCCAGAACATCGTCGACTTCAGCCAGGCCACTACCGAGCCCGAGCGCTACAGACCGGACCAGGCGAAAATCCTGAAGGGCGACCCGGAGCAGGTGGTTTACAACCACTACAACAGCCCGTGCGGCCAATTGAATGCAGGTGTTTGGGAAGGCGCCGTCGGGCAGTGGCATGTGAATTTCACAGAGCACGAATACTGCGAAATCGTCCAAGGCGTTTCGGTGCTGCGTGATAACGATGGCAACAGCAAAACCGTGCGTGCAGGTGATCGCTTCGTGATCCCGGCCGGGTTCCGTGGCACCTGGGAAGTGCTGGAAACGTGCCGCAAGATTTATGTGGCGTTTGAACAGAAGGCTTAAGGATTTTTGTTGTCTGGGCCGACGCTTTCGCGAGCAAGCCCGCTCCCACATTAGACCGCGATCCAATGTGGGAGCGGGCTTGCTCGCGAAGGGGCACTAACAGGCAACACATAACCCGCAGGCAACAAAAAAGGCCCGTATCTCGCGATACGGGCCTTTTTCGTAAGAGGGAAAAATCAATTACTTGATTTTGCCTTCCTTGTAGATCACGTGCTTGCGAACAACCGGATCAAATTTCTTGATCTCGATTTTGTCCGGAGTAGTGCGCTTGTTCTTGTCGGTAGTGTAGAAGTGACCAGTACCGGCGCTCGAAATCAAACGAATCAATTCACGCATGATTAGCTCCCTTAGATCTTGCCAGCGGCGCGGATTTCGGCCAGCACGACAGTGATGCCACGCTTGTCGATGATACGCATGCCTTTGGCAGATACGCGCAGACGCACGAAACGTTTCTCTTCTTCAACCCAGAAGCGGTGATGCTGCAGGTTCGGCAGGAAACGACGACGGGTTTTGTTGTTTGCGTGGGAAATGTTATTCCCAGTCACCGGACCCTTACCGGTAACTTGACATACTCTCGACATGCCTCAGCCCTCTAAAACCACATGCCCAACCCGGCATGGGTTGGCCGCTTAATCTCTCAGTCATTTGGCGCCAGGCGCCGCGTTTCTTTAGAGGTCTTACCGGCTACACCTACAGTGAAGGAACCGGGCCCCTAGAAAAGAGCGCTGCTTTATACCAGAAAGACTAGAGAGCAACAACATTCCGTGTGCACAGGCTTGATAAAAACCCTGCTTTTCTGGCTCCGAGTGCCTTGGATAAAGGCTATCGTCGATAAAGACCACTCGTCGCAGAAAATCGGCCAACCGGCCAATTCAGGGTTTTCCGCAGGCAGCGTTCACCGAAAACGATCGCACATAGTCCTCTTAAATTGAAAAAGGGGATAGTCATTTGCAAAAGAGCCCACTAGGGTAAGCCTTTTCCAGACTGCACTTGCAGATGGGCCTTCGTTCTGTAAAGGAATCCGACCATGCGCCTCGCTGCCCTACCGCTGTTGCTCGCCCCGCTTCTACTGAGCCCGCTCGCCCATGCTGCCGCCCTGAGCGTCTGCACCGAGGCCAGCCCGGAAGGGTTCGACGTGGTGCAATACAACTCGCTGACCACCACCAACGCCTCGGCCGACGTGCTGATGAACCGTTTGGTGGACTTCGACACGGCCAGCGGCAAAGTGGTCGCCGGCCTCGCGGACAGCTGGGAAGTCACCCCTGACGGCCTGACCTACGTGTTCAAGCTGCATCCGCAGGTGAAATTTCACCACACCGAATATTTCAGCCCGACGCGCGACCTGACCGCCGAAGACGTGAAATTCAGCTTCGACCGCATGCTCGACCCGGCCAACCCTTGGCACAAAGTGGCGCAGAGCGGCTTCCCGCACGCGCAATCGATGCAGTTGCCGGCGCTGATCAAGAAGATCGACGCGCTGGACCCGCTGACCGTGCGCTTCACCCTCGATCACCCGGACTCGACGTTCCTGCCGACCCTGAGCATGGGCTTCGCCTCGATCTACTCCGCCGAATACACCGACAAACTGCTGAAGGCCGGCACCCCGGAGAAGCTCAACAGCCAGCCGATCGGTACCGGCCCCTTTGTGTTCATGCGATTCCAGAAAGACGCTTCGATTCGCTACAAGGCCAACCCGGACTACTTCCGCGGCAAGCCTTCGGTGGACCCGCTGATCTTCGCCATCACCCCGGACGCCAACGTGCGCTTGCAGAAACTGCGCCGCAACGAGTGTCAGATCGCTCTGTCGCCCAAGCCACTGGACGTACAAGCCGCACTGAAAGAACCGACGTTGAAAGTGGAAAAGACCGACGCGTTCATGACTGCGTTCGTCGCCATCAACAGCCAGCATCCACCGCTGGACAAGCCTGAGGTGCGGCAAGCCATCAATCTCGCGTTTGACAAGGCCAGCTATGTCAAAGCCGTGTTCGAAGACACCGCCGAACCTGCCAACGGCCCATACCCGCCTAATACCTGGAGTTACGCCAAAGGCTTGCCCGGTTATACGTACGACGTTGAAAAGGCCAAGGCACTCATGGCTAAAGCCGGACTCAAGGACGGTTTCCAGACCACCATCTGGACCCGTCCTACCGGCAGCCTGCTGAACCCGAATCCAAGCCTCGGCGCGCAGATGCTGCAATCGGATCTCGCAGAGATCGGCATTCAAGCCGAGATACGCGTGATCGAATGGGGCGAAGTGATCCGTCGCGCCAAGGCCGGTGAACATGACCTGCTGTTCATGGGCTGGGCCGGCGACAATGGCGATCCGGACAACTTCCTCACACCGCAGTTTTCCTGTGCCGCGGTCAAGCCGGGCACCAACTTCGCCCGTTACTGCAACCAGGATCTGGACAAGCTGATCAGCGCCGGCAAGACCACGTCCGAGCAGGGTGTACGCACCAAGCTTTATGAACAGGCGCAGGCGCAGATTCAGCAGCAGGCGCTGTGGTTGCCGCTGGCCCACCCGACTGCCTTCGCGCTGATGCGCAAAGAAGTCGAGGGCTACGCGGTGAGCCCCTTCGGTCGTCAGGACTACTCCAAGGTCAACCTCAAGTAGCTGCCTCACCACAAAACCCTGTAGGAGCCGGCTTGCTGGCGATGGCGTCACCGCGGTTAATCAGCCACACCGCGTTGTCCGGATCGCCAGCAAGCCGGCTCCTACAGAGTGAGCGTTTATCCCGTCACATCCACCCATATTCAGCCATCGACAGCGGATCTCCGTCACCGATGATGAAATGGTCGAGTATTCGCACATCGATCAGGTCCAGCGCATCCTGGAGGCGCTTGGTCAATTTTCGATCAGCTTGGCTGGGGTCGGGATTGCCTGACGGATGATTATGGCAAAGGATCAAAGCTGCGGCGTTATGGGCCAAAGCGCGCTTGACCACCTGACGCGGATAAACGCTGGTGCAGTCGATAGAACCACGAAACAGTGATTCAAACGCCAGAACTCGATGCTTCGAGTCCAGAAACAGGCAGCCAAATACCTCATGAGGCTCGTGTCGCAGCATCGACTTGAGGTAATCACGCACAACCAGCGGATTCTCCAACACTGAACTGTGGCGCAAGCGTTCAGCCAGATGCCGACGGGCCATTTCCAACACCGCCCGCAACTGAGCGAATTTCGCCGGACCGAGCCCTAATTGCCTGCTGAATGTTGCTTGATCGGCTTCCAGCAGCGAACGCAGGCTGCCAAATTGACTCAATAAATGCCGCGCCAGATCCACCGCACTTTTGCCGGCCACCCCGGTGCGTAAAAATATCGCCAGCAGCTCTGCGTCCGAAAGGCTGGCCGAGCCCAACTCCAATAGCCTCTCCCGCGGCCGCTCGGCCGCCGGCCAATCCCGAATACTCATAACACCTCCCTGGTCTGTGGGCGCCGCTGTTCCGTAGCGGTCGCTGTGATATCGTAGCCCATCTTTTTTGCGGGCGATTTCACTCCTGGGGAGGGGGGTTCGCTACGCAGTCATCAACGAAATGAAAGGCAGACCTATGCAGCGGCTGTATCGGAAACGCATCGTTCTGGGCGTCGGCGGCGGCATTGCTGCCTACAAGAGCGCCGATCTGGTTCGCCGCCTGATCGACCAGGGCGCCGAAGTGCGCGTGGTCATGACCCGTGGCGGCGCAGAGTTCATCACCCCGCTGACCATGCAGGCGTTGTCCGGCCACCCGGTTCATCTGGACCTGCTGGACCCGGCAGCCGAAGCCGCAATGGGCCACATCGAACTGGCCAAGTGGGCCGACATGGTGCTGATCGCCCCCGCCACTGCGGACCTGATCGCTCGTCTGGCCCAAGGCATTGCCGACGATCTGCTGACCACGCTGGTGCTGGCCACCGACGCCGTGGTTGCCGTTGCCCCGGCAATGAACCAGGCCATGTGGCGCGATCCGGCGACCCAAGCCAACCTGCAAACCCTTGAAAGCCGCGGCATCAAAGCCTTTGGCCCGGCCTCCGGCAGCCAGGCCTGCGGTGACGTTGGCCTGGGCCGCATGCTCGAAGCCGTCGAACTGGCCCAGTGCGCGGCAGACTGCTTCCAGCGTAAGGCACTGACCGGCAAACACGTGCTGATCACCGCCGGCCCGACCCAGGAAAACATCGACCCGGTGCGCTACATCACCAACCACAGCTCCGGAAAAATGGGCTTTGCCCTGGCCGAAGCGGCGGTTGAAGCCGGCGCCCGTGTCACCCTGATCACCGGCCCGGTGCACCTGCCGACCCCGGATCGCGTCACGCGCATCGACGTGGTCAGCGCCCGCGACATGCTGGCCGCCTGCGAAGCCGCGATCCCTTGCGACCTGTTCATTGCCTCCGCAGCGGTCGCGGACTACCGCCCGGAAGTCGTTGCCCCACAGAAACTCAAGAAAGACCCTACGAACGGCGACGGCTTGTTGCTACAAATGGTGCGCAACCCAGACATCCTCGCCACCATTGCCACACGCCCCGACCGTCCGTTCAGTGTCGGTTTCGCCGCCGAAACCGAACACCTGCTCGACTACGCTGCGCGCAAGTTGAAAGACAAGAACCTCGATTTGATCGTCGCCAACGACGTCGCCAACCCGAGCATTGGCTTCAACAGCGAAGAAAACGCCTGCAGCGTGATCGACCGCGAGCTACACGCCACACTTTTCGCCCAGACCAGCAAGAGCAAGATTGCTCGCCAGCTGATCACTTTTATCGCCGAACGTCTGAACCAGGTTTAATTTACATGCACGCTTTGCAAGCCAAGATCCTCGACCCCCGCATCGGTACCGAATTTCCGCTGCCGCAGTACGCCACGCCAGGCTCCGCCGGCCTCGACCTGCGCGCCATGCTGGAAAAAGACACCGTGATCAAGCCGGGTGAAACCGTGCTGATCCCGACCGGTCTGTCCGTTTACATCGGCGATCCAGGTTTGGCCGCGCTGATTCTGCCGCGCTCCGGCCTGGGCCATAAGCACGGCATCGTGCTGGGCAACCTGGTCGGCCTGATCGACTCCGATTACCAGGGCCCGCTGATGGTGTCGTGCTGGAACCGTGGCCAGACCGATTTCAACATGGTGGTCGGCGAGCGTTTGGCCCAACTGGTTTTGGTTCCCGTGGTTCAAGCGCACTTCGAGATGGTCGAAGAATTCGTTGAAACCCAACGCGGCACGGGCGGTTTCGGCCACTCCGGCAGCCATTGATCCGATAGATGTCCTCCCTGCAGGAGCTGCCGAAGGCTGCGATCTTTTGATCTTGGAATCGAAAATCAAAAGATCGCAGCCTTCGGCAGCTCCTGCAGGGAAAGCGGGAGCCAAGCGCTCTCGCGACAAATTGCACAGCCGTCATCTGGAAGGTTTACTACTGGAAAACAAGGCATTGGCCCGTCAAATGCTAAGTGAAACCGGTGTCATGGCCTTTTCGCACCACGAACTCTCTGTGGAAAACGCCGTCATACCCTTCAGTTCGAACCCGCCGAAGCGTTCTTCGCGTGCAGGTCCAGCCACTTTCGAGATGGAGCATTCCTACAGATGAACACCCCAGCCCAAGTCGCACCCACGTTTCCCGACAGCATTTTCCGCGCCTATGACATTCGCGGTACCGTCCCGGAATTTCTGAACGCTGAGACCGCTTACTGGCTCGGTCGCGCCATCGGCGCCCAAAGCCTGGCCCAGGACGAACCCAACGTCTCTGTTGGCCGCGACGGCCGCCTGTCCGGCCCGGAGCTGGTCGAGCAACTGATCAAAGGCTTGGCCGACGCCGGTTGCCATGTCAGTGATGTGGGCCTGGTGCCAACGCCGGCGCTGTATTACGCCGCGAACGTACTGGCCGGCAAATCGGGCGTGATGCTGACCGGCAGCCACAACCCGTCGAACTACAACGGTTTCAAGATCGTCATCGCCGGCGATACCTTGGCCAACGAACAAATCCAGGCCTTGCACGACCGCCTCAAGACCAACAACCTGAGCAGTGGCAAGGGCAGCATCACCAAAGTAGAAATCCTTGACCGCTACAACACAGAAATCGTCCAGGACATCAAACTCGCTCGTCGCCTCAAAGTCGTGGTCGACTGCGGCAACGGCGCGGCCGGCGTGATCGCCCCACAACTGATCGAAGCGCTGAACTGCGAAGTCATCCCGCTGTTCTGCGACGTCGACGGCAACTTCCCGAACCACCACCCGGACCCGGGCAAGCCTGAAAACCTTGTCGACCTGATCGCCAAGGTCAAGGAAACCAACGCCGACATCGGCCTGGCCTTTGACGGCGACGGCGACCGCGTTGGCGTGGTGACCAACACCGGCAGCATCGTCTATCCGGACCGCCTGCTGATGCTGTTCGCCCGTGACGTGGTGGCGCGCAACCCGGACGCGGAAATCATCTTCGACGTCAAATGCACCCGTCGCCTGACGCCGCTGATCAAGGAATACGGCGGTCGCCCGTTAATGTGGAAGACCGGTCACTCGTTGATCAAAAAGAAAATGAAACAGACCGGTGCGCTGTTGGCCGGCGAAATGAGTGGGCACATTTTCTTCAAGGAACGCTGGTTCGGTTTCGACGATGGCATTTACAGCGCCGCACGGCTGCTGGAAATCCTCAGCAAGGAAAAATCCACCGCGGAAGAGCTGTTTGCGACCTTCCCGAATGATATTTCTACGCCGGAAATCAATATCCATGTGACCGAAGAGAGCAAATTCAGCATCATTGATGCATTGCACGACGCGAAGTGGGGCGAAGGCGCCGACCTGACCACCATCGACGGCGTGCGAGTCGACTATGCCAAAGGCTGGGGCCTGGTGCGCGCGTCCAACACCACACCGGTGCTGGTGCTGCGCTTCGAGGCCGATGACGAGGCTGAATTGCAGCGCATCAAGGACGTTTTCAAAGTCCAGTTGAAGCGTGTTGCACCTGATCTCCAACTACCGTTCTGATTCACCCGGAGCCCTGAATGACCCTCGAACGCGAAGCCGCCGCCAACACCGCCAAGGTCCTGTCCGAAGCGCTGCCTTACATCCGCCGCTATGTCGGCAAGACGCTGGTGATCAAATACGGCGGCAACGCGATGGAAAGCGAGGAGCTGAAAACCGGCTTCGCCCGCGACATCGTGCTGATGAAAGCCGTCGGGATTAACCCGGTGGTGGTTCACGGCGGCGGCCCGCAAATCGGCGACTTGCTCAAACGACTGTCGATCGAGAGTCACTTCATCGATGGCATGCGCGTGACTGACGCGCAGACCATGGACGTGGTGGAAATGGTCCTCGGCGGCCAGGTGAACAAGGACATCGTCAACCTGATCAACCGTCATGGCGGCAGCGCCATCGGCCTGACCGGTAAAGACGCCGGGCTGATTCGTGCGAAAAAACTGACCGTCACCCGCCAGACCCCGGAGATGACCCAACCGGAAATCATCGACATCGGTCAGGTGGGCGAAGTGGTCGGGATCAACACCGAGCTGCTGAACCTGCTGGTCAAAGGCAACTTCATCCCGGTGATCGCGCCAATCGGCGTCGGCGAGAACGGCGAGTCGTACAACATCAATGCTGACCTGGTGGCCGGCAAGGTCGCCGAAGCGCTGAAAGCCGAGAAGCTGATGCTGCTGACCAACATCGCCGGCCTGATGGACAAGTCGGGCACGGTCCTGACCGGCCTGAGTACCCAGCAAGTCGACGACCTGATTGCCGACGGTACGATCTACGGCGGCATGCTGCCCAAGATCCGTTGCGCGCTGGAGGCGGTTCAGGGCGGCGTGGGCAGCTCGTTGATCATCGATGGTCGGGTGCCGAATGCGATTCTGCTGGAAATCTTCACCGACACCGGCGTTGGTACTTTGATCAGTAACCGCAAGCGTCACTGATTCAAGAACGTCAAAGATCGCAGCCTTCAGCAGCACCTACGGATGTAAGAATATTCCGTAGGAGCTGACGAAGCCTGCGATCTTTTTTATGCGCGCAGGAAATGCCTGACCTGATTAAGCGAAACTTCCGACATCCCGCCAGCATCCATCCGCTTAGGATCTTCCGTGAATCCACTGGAGATCATCCCCATGCAAAAAGACCACGTCCCCTACGGCAGCGATGTATCAGCAGGCACTTACGAGTGCGCAGACTGCGGACGCGAATACACCAATCAGTCGAAGACTTCACTTCCGCCGTGCCCGGACTTCAAACCAGACACCCACACCCTCAATGGCTGGAAAATCCTGACAGGCCAAGGTGACGCCGTCGAAGATCCGTACCCGAGCGAGCCGTCCAAGTAACCACGGGAGACTGAACCATGCAGATCTCGTTCACGATCGACGCCCAGGCTTTCGAACAGGAGCAAAAGGAACCGGTCAAAAAGACGCTGAAGATTTCAGACAATGAAATCGCTCATGCCCTACAGCGTATCGCCAAGGCAAGCCTGACCGAATACTTGAAAATGCTGGTAGAAGGCGGCATGCCCAGCCGCGCCGATGAAGCGAAACAAGACCGCTTGCTGTACTTGATTCAAAGCTACTTCGGGCAAACCCTGCCGACCGAATCGCAGATATCGACGATTTTCCAGCTGACCCAAAGCCAAAGCAAAACTCTGCTGAAAAACACGGTTTCGCGCTTTCGCAATCAACTGGACGAGATTCTGCAGCACAGCATGCGTACCGTGATCGAATCTGCAGAACACGCGCAGACGGTATATCTGGTGGTGATCAGTTCTGACGTTATTCGCGATGAGCTGAACATGCTGATCACACAGAACGAGCCGACCTTCAAACCCATCATCAAACGTAAAGGCAGTGCCGGGCAGTTCGAGATCAGCGAAGACTCTCACGCGCTGTTGTGCCAGACACTGGGCCTGAATGCCGTTCAGTGACGTCGTCGCGGTCAGTGGCTTGCTGCTGACCCTGACCACCTTCATGTTCAACCTGGCGTGGCCGAGGCTGCATGAAGCGTTGGCGCTAGATGAAAGCCAACCTGGCTCGCTCGCCAGAAAACGCAGTCGGAAAAAGGTAGTGAATGTTTTGTTCGGCTGCGCCCTCCCCCTGTCCAGCGCCTTCCTGGCGCTGTTTTACGTCAACTTGCCTGCCGCCGTGAAAATCATGGGCAGCAGCACGCTGGACCTTTGGGACTTCGACGTGGATTGCACGCTTTATGTGATGGTCGTCGTGGCTTTGCTGGCGTTTATGTTGGTCAACCTGAAATTGGCCTTCCAACTCGCTCTCAAATGGAGAAACCTGCGATAACGAGACACTGCTTACAAAAAGGCCCCTCCGGATGATCCAGAGAGGCCTTTTTTGTGCGCAAACACTTTGTAGGAGCCGGCTTGCTGGCGAAGGCGCCGCGCCTGAAACACCGCGTCGCAATAATCGCCAGCAAGCCGGCTCCTACAGAATTAGACGCCGAATTGGGCGCGGTAGGCTTCTACGGCTGGCAGGTGCTGCTTGAGCTGCGGATCGTCAGCCAGGAATTCCAGCACCTGATTCAGCGAAACAATGCTGATCACCGGAATGCCGAAGTCACGCTCCACTTCCTGGATCGCCGACAACTCGCCGTTGCCACGCTCTTGACGGTTCAGGGCGATCAGCACGCCCGCCGCCTTGGCGCCTTCCTGGGAAGCGATAATCTGCATCACTTCGCGGATCGCAGTGCCAGCGGTGATCACGTCATCGATGATCAGCACTTCGCCGGTCAATGGCGCGCCAACCAGGCTGCCGCCTTCGCCATGGGCCTTGGCCTCTTTACGGTTGAAGCACCATGGCAAATCACGGTTGTGATGCTCAGCCAAAGCCACTGCTGTCGTCGCCGCCAACGGAATGCCTTTGTAGGCCGGGCCGAACAGAACGTCGAACGAAATGCCGCTTTCGACGATGGCCGCCGCATAGAATCGACCCAGCTGCGCCAGGGCGGAACCCGAGTTGAACAGGCCGGCATTGAAGAAGTATGGACTGGTGCGCCCGGACTTCAGGGTGAACTCACCGAAGCGCAAAACGCCGCGATCGATGGCAAAACGAATGAAATCGCGCTGATACGCTTGCATGAAAAAAACCCCAAATACCACGGATTTAGCTAATTAGGTTGACGCCGTGTATCATACACGCACGCGATTTTTGGGGCCATTTATGCGGATCATCAGTGTGAACGTCAATGGTATTCAGGCTGCAGTGGAGCGAGGTTTGCTCAGTTGGCTGCAAGCACAGAATGCCGACGTCATCTGCCTGCAGGACACCCGCGCCTCCGCCTTTGAACTGGACGATCCAGCTTTCCAACTGGATGGCTACTTCCTTTATGCCTGCGAAGCCGAAGTTCCCGCCCAAGGTGGCGTGGCTTTGTATTCGCGGCTGCAACCGAAGGCAGTCATCAGCGGTCTCGGCTTCGAGACAGCCGACCGCTACGGGCGCTACCTGCAAGCCGATTTCGACAAGGTCAGCATCGCGACCTTGCTGCTCCCTTCGGGGCAGAACGGCGATGAAGACTTGAACCAGAAGTTCAAGCTAATGGACGACTTCGCCCGTTATCTGGATAAACAGCGGCGCAAACGTCGCGAGTACATTTACTGTGGCTCGCTGTACGTGGCGCAACAGAAGCTGGATATCAAGAACTGGCGCGACAGCCAGCAATCCCCGGGCTTCCTGGCACCTGAGCGTGCCTGGATGGACGAGATTGTCGGTAACATGGGTTATGTCGATGCCCTGCGCGAAGTGAGCCGTGAAGGTGACCAGTACAGCTGGTGGCCGGACAACGAACAGGCTGAGATGCTCAACCTGGGCTGGCGCTTCGATTACCAGATACTGACCCCGGGCCTGCGCCGCTTTGTACGCAGTGCGCGCTTGCCACGTCAGCCACGGTTCTCGCAGCATGCTCCGCTGATCGTGGATTATGACTGGACGCTGACCATTTAATTTGTACTGGTCAGTTAAAGAAAATGCCCGTATCGCAAGATACGGGCATTTTTCTTATGGACTATCCCCTCAAGCAGCAGCGAAAAACGGTAGTGCAAGGTACAACTTGATCACGACGACATTAATGATGTCGATGAAGAAAGCACCCACCATTGGCACCACCAGGAACGCTATCTGCGAAGGTCCGTAACGTTGTGTCACCGCTTGCATGTTGGCAATGGCAGTTGGTGTTGCACCCAGTCCGAAACCGCAGTGCCCTGCCGCCAGAACCGCCGCGTCGTAGTTGCTGCCCATCATTCTGAAGGTCACGAAAATCGCGAATAGCGCCATGACCAACGCTTGCGCAGCCAGGATGATGAAGATCGGCAAAGCCAGAGCTGCCAGATCCCACAGCTTGAGCGACATCAGGGCGATCGCCAGAAACAGCGATAAGCTGACATTCCCCAACACGGAAACTTCACGCTCAAACACCTGATACAAGCCAAGCGCTGAAAGCCCGTTCCGTAAAATCACCCCCACGAACAAGACGCAAACGAACGTCGGCAGCTCAAGTGCAGTTCCGTGAAGCTGGCCATTCAAGAGGGAGCCAGCCATCAGACTGACGGCGATCAGGGCGAGTGTCTCGATAAACGAAAATGGCGTGATCGAGCGCTCTTTGTTGGGCTGTTCAAAGCCCTTCGGCAGCCTCGGCTTGTCTTGCTCAAGGCCGGGCGCCTGGACGCGCTTGATTAGCAAGCGAGCGACCGGACCACCAATCAAACCACCCAGCACCAAGCCAAAGGTCGCAGAGGCCAGAGCGAGTTCAGAGGCGGAAGCCAGACCGTACTTTTCACTGAACGTCGATCCCCACGCAGCGCCTGTACCGTGACCGCCAGACAATGTAATCGAACCCGTCAACAAGCCCATCAACGGATCAAGCCCCAACGCCGTCGCCAGCCCAATGCCCATGGCATTCTGAACCACCAAAAGCCCGATGACTGCCAGCAGGAAAATCCCGACTACGCGTCCGCCCTTCTTCAGACTTGCGAAATCTGCACTCAAGCCAATGGTGGCAAAAAAAGCCAGCATCAAGGGCGTCTGCAGGGAAGTATCAAAGCGGACTTCAATATCCAGCCCCCGCAACGCCAAGAGAACCAGGGCGACGACAAGACCACCGGCTACTGGCTCAGGGATATTGTAGGCACGTAAAAAACCAACTCGTGCAACCAGCCCGCGCCCCAGTAACAGCACTAACGAGGCGGCCACAAGTGTTCCGTAAAAATCGAGCTGAATCATAGGCATTGTTCTTTGATATGTATTCAGGGGCGAACTTTTTACCTGGACACGCCACTTGAACAGGTTGATCTTCTCAACACTGACTTGCTTTAAATTCAAGGACCTTCAATGGTCTGAATATATCGAAATATTTCTGAAGGAATATTACTTGGGGCAACTTTATCAACCGCGAAGTCTCATTGCCAAGCTCATACACCGCGCTGAGGCTGTGTAGTTGTGACTAGACGTGTAGGAAAAAATTGTACAAGTGAGAATCTGAACAGTGGCTTAGGCTGTCAGGCATTCAGCTTTTAGGGCGAGGGAAAGTTCTAACTTTTAAAAAGAAAATTCCTACAAGGCAGGGTAATTAATTACAAGTTTCGGTGAACTGCGTTTTGCACAAAGCCTGATGACTGTCGATATTGTCATGCGCACTGATACTTCAATGTGGGAGCGGGCTTGCTCGCGAAAACGGTGTGTCATCCGACGACGATGTCGACTGACATACCGCTTTCGCGAGCAAGCCCGCTCCCACACGAGTTACACACTGCTCGCTACTTGATCAACCGCCACGTGAACGGATACCGGTACGGCACACCCTCATTGGCTTTCACGCCCGCAATGATCGTCAACACCAACGCACCAATCGCCACCAGACCAAACAGGAAAAACCCGATGATCACCACCATCAGCAAGAAGCAGATGGCGGAGGCAATGGCGACGGTGATCTGGAAGTTCAGCGCCTCCTTGCCCTGCGCATCGACAAACGGGTCCATCTCGCGCTTCATCTGCCAGAGAATCAGCGGGCCGATCAGCGTACCGAACGGAATCCATATCCCCAGCAAGGCGGACAGGTGACAAAACATCGCCCACTGCCGAACTTCTTTGCTCGGGACGGGAAGCAGCTCTTGCTCGTCACTCATGATGTCCTCCTTGCCTGGATTGGTTCCGGTCAGTCGGCCAGTGCAGCCTTCTGCAGTTCGAAGATTTCGCTCATGCCTTTCTTCGCCAATTCCAGCATAGCGGTCAACTCTTCAGGCTGGAACGGCGCGCCTTCGGCAGTGCCCTGGACTTCGATGAAGCCACCGGTGCTGGTCATGACCACGTTCAGGTCGGTCTCGGCAGCCGAGTCTTCCAGGTAGTCGAGGTCGAGCACAGGTTCGCCCTGATACATGCCGACCGAAACGGCCGCGATCATTTGCTTGAGCGGGTCGCCACCTTTCAGGCCGCCACGCTTCTTGATCACTTTCAAGGCGTCGACCAGCGCAACCATGGCGCCGGTGATGGACGCGGTGCGGGTGCCGCCATCTGCCTGGATCACATCGCAGTCGACGTACAGGGTGACGTCGCCCAGCTTGGACATGTCCAGCGAAGCGCGCAGCGAACGACCGATCAGACGCTGGATTTCCAGGGTCCGGCCGCCTTGCTTGCCGCGACTTGCTTCACGCTGGTTACGCTCGCCGGTGGCGCGCGGCAGCATGCCGTATTCGGCAGTCAACCAACCCTGGCCCTGGCCTTTGAGGAAACGCGGTACGCCGTTTTCGACGCTGACGGTGCAGATGACTTTGGTATCACCGAACTCGACCAGTACGGATCCCTCGGCGTGTTTGGTGTAGTTGCGGGTAATGCGGATCGAGCGGAGCTGATCGGCAGCGCGACCACTTGGACGTTTCATAGGGAATACCTGTACGGGGGACGGAAAACTGCCGAGCATTATAGAGCCGCGCGTCGAGCCTGGGCACTTCTAAAAAATCCGCCCGACGATTGAAGGCCCTGGCTTGAGCCTGGAACAGCGCCTAACCGACGGCCTGCAGCCCTTTGTCACACCGTGTGTTTGGGCGCATCCGCCCCACTGCGCTACAATCCTGCGCCTTTGCTGCCTCTTGGCTTTAATTCATCTAGATCGGGTCTGCGAAACCTTTGGTAACGCATGAACCTGCATTGCGAGGTACCTCCATGGTGCACAGCATGACCGCCTTCGCCCGCGTCGAAAAAGCCGGCGCCCAAGGCACCCTGAGCTGGGAATTGCGCTCGGTCAACAGCCGCTACCTGGAACCGCACTTGCGCCTGCCCGAGTCGTTTCGCGACCTCGAAGGCGCGGTCCGCGAGGCACTGCGTCAGGGCATCTCCCGAGGCAAACTCGAGTGCACCCTGCGCTTCACCGAAGAAAACACCGACAAACCCCTGCAAGTGGATCGCGAGCGCGCCGCGCAACTGGTTGCAGCCGCCGAGACCATCGCCAGCCTGATCAAGAATCCGGCGGCGCTGAACCCGCTGGAAGTGTTGGCCTGGCCCGGCGTACTGGTCGGCGACGCCACCGACCCGCAAGCCTTGAATGCCGAAGCTCTGTCACTGTTCAACGAAGGCCTGAAAGAACTCAAGGCCGGTCGCGAGCGCGAAGGCGCGGAGCTGGCACGGTTGATCGATGATCGCCTGACCTCCATTGAAGAAGACGTGGTGACCCTGCGCGAACTGGTCCCGCAGATGCTTGCCACCCAGCGCCAGAAAGTCCTCGACCGCTTCGCCGACATGAAAGCCGAGATGGACCCGCAACGCCTGGAACAGGAAATGGTCATGCTCGCTCAGAAGAGCGACGTCGCCGAAGAACTGGATCGCCTGAGCACTCACATCATCGAAGTTCGCCGGGTGCTCAAGTCCGGTGGTGCTGCCGGTCGGCGCCTGGACTTCCTGATGCAGGAACTCAACCGCGAAGCCAACACACTGGGCTCCAAAGCCTTCGACCCGCGCAGCACACAGGCAGCGGTCAACCTCAAAGTGTTGATCGAGCAGATGCGCGAACAAGTGCAGAATATTGAGTAAGGCAAACCCGACATGACCCACAGCACCGGCACCCTGTACATCATTTCCGCCCCTTCGGGCGCGGGCAAGAGCAGCCTGGTCAAGGCCCTGACCGACACCAACCCGGAGATCCGCGTATCGATTTCCCACACCACCCGCGCCATGCGCCCGGGTGAAGTGGACGGCGTGAACTACCACTTCGTGAGCCGCGAAGCCTTTGTGAAGATGGGCGAACACGGCGATTTTCTGGAACGCGCCGAAGTATTCGGCAACTTCTACGGCACCTCGCAAAGCCATCTGCAGCAAACGCTGGACGAAGGTCACGACCTGATTCTGGAAATCGATTGGCAAGGCGCCGAACAAGTGCGAAAGCTGATGCCTCAGGCGCGCTCGATCTTCATTCTGCCGCCATCGCTGCAAGCCTTGCACCAGCGCCTGACCCACCGTGGCCAGGACAGCGACGAGATCATTGCTGGCCGGATGCGTGAAGCCGTCAACGAAATGAGCCACTATGTCGAGTACGACTACCTGATCATCAATGACGATTTCTCCCACGCACTGGATGACCTGAAGGCGATTTTCCGTGCCAATCAATTGCAACAGAAGCGCCAACAGGTGCGTTTCGGCATGTTGTTGGCTGAATTGCTGGGCTGAAACAGCTCTTCCCAAAACCGCTGCAAGGGCTTTACATTGGTACTTGCAGCGCGTTGAAGGGCCTGGTCAAAAAATCAGCGCTTCCCTAATCGCTGGTGATTTTTTAAACTGTTGAGTCCGCTCGCCCAACCGGGCAGCGCGCATATTGCATTCGCTCCGAGGAATACCATGGCCCGCGTAACCGTTGAAGATTGCCTAGAACACGTGGAAAACCGCTTTGAGCTGGTCATGCTCTCTACCAAGCGTGCCCGTCAACTGGCCACCGGCGGCAAAGAGCCCCTGGTTCAGTGGGAAAACGACAAGCCTACCGTCGTAGCGCTGCGTGAAATCGCTGAAGGCCTGATGAGCTACGAGTTCATCGCCAATGCTGAAATCGTCGAAGACGAACCGCTGTTCGCAGCGTTCGAGGACGAGTCCAACGAGGCCGTCTAAGCCATGCCTGGTCGACGTAGCACGGCGCGGGGTCACAGCGAACGGCAGGTTTCATCATGCCGAGCATAGACGCCCTCGCCGATCGCTTATCGACCTACCTCGGCAAGGACCAGGTCAATCTGGTCCGCCGAGCGTACTTCTACGCCGAACAAGCTCACGACGGCCAACGCCGCCGTAGCGGTGAGGCGTACGTCACGCATCCTCTTGCGGTGGCGAATATTCTTGCCGACATGCACATGGACCATCAGAGCTTGATGGCTGCGATGCTGCATGACGTGATCGAAGACACCGGTATCGCCAAGGAAGCGCTGCAAGCGCAGTTCGGCGAAACCGTGGCCGAACTGGTCGATGGCGTCAGCAAGCTGACCCAGATGAACTTCGAGACCAAAGCCGAAGCCCAGGCCGAAAACTTCCAGAAAATGGCCATGGCCATGGCGCGCGATATTCGCGTGATCCTGGTCAAGCTCGCCGACCGCCTGCACAACATGCGCACGCTGGAAGTCCTGTCTGGCGAAAAACGCCGACGGATCGCCAAGGAAACCCTGGAAATCTATGCGCCCATCGCCAACCGGCTGGGCATGCACGCCATCCGCATAGAATTCGAAGACCTCGGCTTCAAGGCGATGCACCCGATGCGCTCCGCGCGGATCAACCAGGCGGTCAAGCGCGCCCGGGGCAACCGCAAGGAAATCGTCAACAAGATCGAAGAGTCCCTCAGCCACTGCCTGGCCATCGACGGCATTCAGGGCGAGGTCAGCGGTCGTCAGAAACACCTCTACGGCATCTACAAGAAAATGCGCGGCAAGCGTCGGGCCTTCAACGAGATCATGGACGTCTACGCGTTCCGGATCATCGTCGACAAGGTCGATACCTGCTATCGCGTGCTGGGTGCTGTGCATAATTTGTACAAACCGTTGCCGGGTCGCTTCAAGGATTACATCGCGATCCCCAAGGCCAACGGCTATCAGTCGCTGCACACCACGCTGTTCGGCATGCACGGTGTTCCGATCGAAATCCAGATCCGCACCCGCGAAATGGAAGAGATGGCCAACAACGGCATCGCCGCCCATTGGCTGTACAAATCCAGCGGTGACGAGCAGCCCAAAGGCACTCACGCCCGCGCCCGCCAGTGGGTCAAAGGCGTACTGGAGATGCAGCAACGCGCCGGCAACTCGCTGGAATTCATCGAGAGCGTGAAGATCGACCTGTTCCCGGACGAGGTCTACGTGTTCACACCCAAAGGCCGGATCATGGAGCTGCCCAAAGGCTCCACGGCGGTCGATTTCGCTTACGCGGTGCACACCGACGTCGGCAACAGCTGCATTGCCTGTCGGATCAATCGTCGCCTCGCACCGCTGTCCGAACCGCTGCAAAGCGGCTCCACGGTCGAGATCGTCAGCGCACCCGGTGCGCGGCCAAACCCGGCGTGGCTCAATTTCGTGGTCACCGGCAAGGCGCGGACCCATATCCGCCATGCGCTGAAACTGCAACGCCGCTCCGAATCCATCAGCCTGGGCGAACGCCTGCTGAACAAAGTGCTGAATGGCTTCGACAGCTCGCTGGAAAAAGTCCCGGCCGAGCGCGTCAAGGCGATGCTCACCGAGTACCGCCTCGAACTGATCGAAGACCTGCTCGAAGACATCGGCCTGGGCAATCGCATGGCTTACGTGGTCGCCCGCCGCCTGCTCGGCGAAGGGGAACAATTGCCAAGCGCGGAAGGGCCGTTGGCGATTCGCGGCACCGAAGGCCTGGTCCTCAGTTACGCCAAATGCTGCACACCGATCCCGGGCGACCCGATTGTCGGTCATTTGTCCGCGGGTAAAGGCATGGTCGTGCACCTGGACAACTGCCGCAACATCAGCGAAATCCGCCACAACCCGGAAAAATGCATCCAGCTCTCGTGGGCCAAGGATGTCACCGGCGAATTCAACGTCGAGCTGCGCGTCGAGCTGGAACATCAGCGCGGCTTGATCGCTCTGTTGGCCAGCAGCGTCAACGCGGCCGACGGCAATATCGAAAAAATCAGCATGGACGAACGCGACGGTCGCATCAGCGTGGTCCAACTGGTGGTCAGCGTGCACGACCGCGTGCATCTGGCCCGCGTGATCAAGAAACTGCGCGCACTGACCGGGGTGATTCGCATCACCCGCATGCGTGCCTAAGCCAACCTATTACAAGGAGTCATTCATGACCAAGACTGTTATCACCAGCGACAAAGCCCCGGCCGCCATCGGTACATATTCCCAGGCGATCAAGGCGGGTAACACCGTTTATATGTCCGGTCAGATTCCTCTGGACCCAAAAACCATGGAACTGGTTGAAGGCTTCGAAGCCCAGACCGTTCAGGTGTTCGAAAACCTGAAAGCCGTGGCCGAAGCCGCTGGCGGTTCGTTCAAGGACATCGTCAAACTGAACATCTTCCTCACCGACCTGAGCCACTTCGCCAAGGTCAACGAGATCATGGGCAAGTACTTTGACCAACCCTACCCTGCCCGCGCCGCCATCGGCGTAGCCGCCCTGCCAAAGGGTTCGCAGGTTGAAATGGATGCCATTCTGGTCATCGAGTAATACGTCCGGCGCAGTCCCAGGGCTGCGCCGATTCTGTCTTGAAAGGATTCCACCATGCGCCAAGCGCTAGCCCTCTCGCTGGTCGCCCTACTCTTGGGCGGATGTGCCAGCAACCCTGCCGACCGTGACATCAGCGGCACCTGGATCAATCAGGTGGCGATCGACGCTGCGTCCAAAGGCGGCCCCCTGCGTGAAGCGCTCCAGGCTTATGGCCCGAACCTGGAATGGGACGTCAACACCAAGGCCGGCCAGGCCCGCTACACCAACGGTTTTGAAAATGTCGAAGGCAAGCTGTTGGGCGAAGCGTCCGGCGCCTGGAAAGTCGACTTTTATGGCAGTTCTGCCAGCGAGCTGAAGCGTGATGGCAAGCAATTGACCCAGGCTGCCAGCGAGAATGAGCCAGAGCAGGTCTTCGACCGGGCGCTGATTCCCGTGCCGGATGGCGCACCGATGGGCGCGAGCTTCGAACGCGCGCTGTATTCGGCCTACATGGGTGGCAGCTGGAAAGTCGTCAGCGGCCCCGGTGAAGGCAGCACCGTGCAATTCCAGGCCGACGGCCAGGTGACCGGCCTGCCGGGTGCGGATCGCTATGCACTGTGCCTGGCGGGCGATTGCGCGTCGATGAGCAGTGGTAACGACAACATGTGGCTGCAACAGAACGGCCAGGGCAACACCTGGATCTTTGCTCGCAAGGGCAAGGAAATGGAGATTCTGCAAGCCGTGAACACCGCGCAGGCGGACGAAATGCCATCGTTCACGCCGGGTGAACGCAAGTGGTTGCTCGAGAAGCAGTAACCAGCTCTTAAGGCCCACACACAACTGTAGGAGCCGGCTTGCTGGCGATGGCGGCGTATCAGCCAACAAAGATGTTGGATGTTATGGCCTCATCGCCAGCAAGCCGGCTCCTACAGTGTGATGAGTGTCAGCAGCGCCCTTCAAGAATGGCGGCGTAACCTTCACGATAACTTGGGTACCTTGGCGTCCAGCCCAGGGCCTTCGCCCGCGCGTTACAGCACTGTTTGCTACCCGTGCGTCGCACGCTCGCATCCTCGGCCCATTCAGTCACGCCCAGGTATTCACGCAACCAATCCACCACTTCGGCCAGCGGTGCAGGCGCGTCGTCGACGCCGATGTAAACGTCATCCAGCGCCACACCACGCCGATCGGCTTCAAGCAGATACGCCAACAACCCCGCCGCGTCATCCGCGTGAATGCGGTTGCCGTACAGTGGTGGATCAATCGCCACCCGGTATCCGCGACGAACCTGAGTCAGCAGCCATTCACGGCCCGGGCCATAAATGCCGGTCAAACGCACGATGCTCGCCGGGATGCCGCTATTGAGGGCGATCTGCTCGGCTTCGAGCATCAGTCGACCCGAATAGCCGGCAGCGATGGTCGGCGATGTTTCGTCGACCCACTCGCCTTCCTGCTGGCCATACACACTGCTGCTGGAAACGAACAGCAGGCGATTGGGCACCTGTCCGTAGTCGTCCAGCCACTCAAGCACATGCTGCAAGCCCTCGACATATGCAGCACGGTAACCGGCTTCATCGTGATCGGTGGCGGCCGCGCAATAGACCAGGTAATCCACCGCACCAACCGGCCAGGTTTCCGGGCAGTCTTTGTTGAACAAGTCGCCGGCAACACCGATCACTCCCTTGGGCAGGCGCGAGACGTCACGCCGCAAGCCATGGACCTCCCACCCTGCAGCCAGCAATTGTGTGGCCAGACGACTGCCGACATCACCGCAGCCGGCGATCAAAACAGAAGGCGCGGACATCGAAAAACTCCTATCGGAAAGCCACAGACTAGCGCCGACAATGGACGAGCGGCTAGTAATGCAGGAAAAAAAGATACTCTATTACTTTTGTTAACAAGAATTACTTGCAATAATGCCCACCACTTTTGTTCTCGGCCTTCGAGGCCTGGAAGAACATCTACCGTCTTTTTCTCTCAGGTCCGGCCAGCATGACACGCAATCATTTCCCCGCTTCGCCAACCAATCGACCTCGCGCCTGGGGCGCGGTTGCTGCCCTGTTGCTCAGCCTGATGCTGGCGCCAACCGCCGCTTTCGCTGACGCACAAGCACCCGCCACCCCTGCCGCCACCGCGCCCGCTCCAGCCGAGCAAGCCGCACCGGCTGCTACCGAACCTACCCTGGCAGTCGACACTACCAGTGAAGACACTCCGCAAGTCCTCGAAGCCGACAACTCCCTGGGCATGGCCCATGACCTGTCGCCGTGGGGCATGTACCAGAACGCCGACATCATCGTGAAAATCGTGATGATCGGCCTGGCCATCGCGTCGATCATCACCTGGACCATCTGGATCGCCAAGGGCTTCGAGCTGATGGGCGCCAAGCGTCGCCTGCGCAACGAAATCGTTCACCTGAAAAAAGCCACCACCCTCAAGGAAGCCAGCGCTTCTGCCGCCAAGGCCGGCACCCTCGCCAACCTGCTGGTTCATGACGCGCTGGAAGAAATGCGCCTGTCGACCAACAGCCGCGAGAAAGAAGGCATCAAGGAACGCGTAGCCTTCCGCCTCGAGCGCCTGGTTGCCGCCTGCGGTCGCAACATGAGCAGCGGCACCGGCGTACTCGCCACCATCGGCTCCACCGCGCCGTTCGTGGGTCTGTTCGGTACCGTGTGGGGCATCATGAACAGCTTCATCGGCATCGCCAAAACCCAGACCACCAACCTCGCCGTCGTTGCTCCCGGCATCGCCGAAGCCCTGCTGGCCACGGCGCTGGGCCTGGTGGCTGCAATTCCAGCCGTTGTGATCTACAACGTCTTCGCCCGCTCCATCGCCGGCTACAAGGCGCAAGTGTCCGACGCCTCTGCAGAAGTCCTGTTGCTGGTCAGCCGCGACCTCGACCACCAGCCTGAGCGCAGCTCGCAACCGCACATGGTGAAAGTGGGGTAATCGGCCATGGGCCTGCATTTGAAAGAAGGCGCAGACGACGATCTGGCCGAGAACCACGAAATCAACGTCACGCCGTTCATCGACGTGATGCTGGTGCTGTTGATCATCTTCATGGTGGCGGCGCCATTGGCCACCGTGGACATCAAGGTCGACCTGCCCGCCTCCAGCGCCAAACCGGCGCCACGGCCGGAGAAACCGGTGTTCCTCAGCGTCAAGGCTGACCAGCGCCTGTTCCTCGGCGAAGACGAAGTGAAGCCCGAAACACTCGGCGCCACTCTGGACGCCAAAACCCATGGCAAGAAAGACACGACGATCTTCTTCCAGGCCGATAAAGGCGTGGACTACGGCGACCTGATGAGCGTGATGGATAACCTGCGTTCCGCGGGCTACCTGAAGGTGGGTCTGGTAGGACTCGAGACGGCAGTCAAGAAATGATCACGACGCGCCATAAGCTGACGCGTTACAGCGGGAGCCTGGCCGTGGTGCTGGGCGTCCATGCGCTGGCCATTGCACTGGCAATGAACTGGACCGCGCAGCCACCCATCGAGCTGCCGCCGCAGGCGATGATGGTTGAGTTGGCGCCGGTTCCGGCCCCGCCACCGCCAGCCCCGCCGAAGGTGATAACGCCACCGCAGCCACCTGCGCCGGTGGAAGAACTGCCGATCCCGAAACTGGCTGAAGTGCCGAAGGCAGAAATCACCGTACCGAAGCCGGTCAAACCCAAGCCAAAGCCTCAACCGCCCAAGCCTGTGGAGAAAAAGCCGGAGCCGCCGAAGGAGAAACCGTCCGAGGAAAAACCGAGCGACGCGCAACCGACCCAGGCACCGACGGAGAAATCCGCACAACCGGCACCGGGCCCATCGCCCGCGCAGCAAGCGGCCAAGGCCAGCTGGCAAGGGGCCCTGCTTGCGCACTTGGCCAAGTACAAAAAGTACCCGGCCAGTGCTCAGGCGCGGGGCAAGGAAGGTTTGAACCGACTGCGCTTCGTGGTGGATGGCGAAGGCAACGTGTTGTCGTTCGAACTGGTGGGCCGCTCCGGCAACGCCGATCTGGACCGGGCGACCCTGGAAATGATCCGACGCGCCCAGCCGCTGCCCAAGCCCCCGGCCGACATGCTGAACAACGGTTCCATCGAAATTGTTGCACCGTTTGTTTATTCGCTGGAACGTCGCCGCTAATCCACCGCTGAACCATGGTGGGAGCGGGCTTGCTCGCGAAGGGGCCGTATCAGATGACATCAATGTTGGATGGCACACCGCTTTCGCGAGCAAGCCCGCTCCCACAGGAGATCTTCAGCGAGCGAAATACCTGCAAAAGGCACCCGAAAGGTGCCTTTCGCATATCCGCCAGCGGCAAACCGGCATTACCCGGTGTCACTCGACACACTCTCTCTGATAACGTGCGTCTATCGATTGCAGCCGGTATGCTTGGCCCGCAACTTCATGGACGCTCGCTATGACTCTTACAGAATTACGCTACATCGTTACCCTCGCCCAAGAGCAGCACTTCGGCCACGCGGCCGAGCGTTGCCACGTCAGCCAGCCGACCCTGTCGGTGGGCGTGAAAAAGCTTGAAGACGAACTCGGTGTGCTGATTTTCGAGCGCAGCAAGAGCGCCGTGCGCCTGACCCCGGTCGGCGAAGGCATCGTGGCCCAGGCACAAAAAGTCCTGGAACAGGCCCAAGGCATCCGCGAACTGGCCCAGGCCGGCAAGAACCAGCTGACCGCCCCGCTGAAAGTCGGCGCCATCTACACCGTCGGCCCGTACCTGTTTCCGCACCTGATTCCGCAACTGCATCGGGTCGCCCCGCAGATGCCGTTGTACATCGAAGAAAACTTCACCCACGTGCTGCGCGACAAACTGCGCAACGGCGAACTCGACGCGATCATCATCGCCCTGCCGTTCAACGAAGCCGACGTCCTGACCTTGCAGCTCTACGACGAGCCGTTCTACGTCCTGATGCCGGCCCAACACCCGTGGACACAAAAAGAATCCATCGACGCCGCCCTGCTCAACGACAAGAGCCTGCTGCTGCTCGGCGAGGGCCACTGCTTCCGTGATCAAGTGCTGGAAGCCTGCCCGACCCTGACCAAAGGCAACGACGGCGCCAAGCACACCACGGTGGAATCCAGCTCGCTGGAAACCATTCGCCACATGGTCGCCTCGGGGCTCGGGATTTCGATCCTGCCGCTCTCGGCAGTGGACAGCCATCATTACGCCCCCGGCGTGATCGAAGTACGCCCACTCACAGCACCGGTGCCGTTCCGCACTGTGGCCATCGCCTGGCGCGCGAGCTTCCCGCGTCCTAAGGCGATTGAAATTCTCGCTGACTCCATTCGCCTGTGCTCGGTGGCAAAACCGCCCGCGCCGGTGGTTGCGGCTTAAGCTGCTGTCATGACCGAGTTGTCGCAAGTGTCGGTCACGGCACTCAAGGGTGTCGGCGAGGCCATGGCCGAGAAACTGGCCAAGGTCGGCCTGGAAAATCTCCAGGACGTGCTGTTTCACCTGCCGTTGCGTTATCAGGACCGCACCCGCGTGGTCCCGATCGGTCATTTGCGCCCCGGGCAAGACGCCGTGATCGAAGGCACCGTCAGCGGCGCCGATGTGGTCATGGGTCGACGCCGCAGCCTGGTCGTGCGCTTGCAGGACGGCACTGGCGGGCTCAGCCTGCGCTTCTACCACTTCAGCAACGCCCAGAAAGAAGGCCTCAAACGCGGCACGCGAATTCGCTGCTACGGCGAAGCGCGGCCCGGTGCCTCGGGGCTGGAGATCTACCACCCGGAATACCGCGCCATCACCGGCGACGAGCCGCCGCCGGTGGATGAAACCCTGACGCCGGTGTACCCGCTCACCGAAGGCCTGACCCAACAACGTTTGCGCCAACTGTGCATGCAAACCCTGACGATGCTCGGCCCGACCAGCCTGCCCGACTGGCTGCCGACAGAGTTGGCGCGGGACTATCAACTGGCGCCGCTGGCCGATGCGATTCGTTACTTGCATCACCCGCCCGCCGATGCCGACGTCGACGAACTGGCCCTCGGTCATCACTGGGCGCAGCACCGTCTGGCCTTTGAAGAACTGCTGACCCATCAACTGTCGCAGCAACGCCTGCGCGAGAGCATGCGTTCACTGCGTGCGCCGGCGATGCCGAAAGCCACGACGCTTCCGGCCAAGTATCTGGCCAACCTCGGCTTCGCACCGACCGGCGCCCAACAACGCGTCGGCAACGAAATCGCCTACGACCTCAGTCAGCACGAACCGATGCTGCGGCTGATTCAGGGCGACGTCGGCGCGGGTAAAACCGTGGTCGCCGCCCTCGCCGCGCTTCAGGCACTGGAAGCGGGTTACCAAGTCGCGTTGATGGCGCCGACCGAGATTCTCGCCGAGCAGCACTTCATCACCTTCAAGCGCTGGCTCGAACCGCTGGGCATTGAAGTCGCGTGGCTGGCCGGCAAGCTCAAAGGCAAGAACCGCGTGGCTGCGCTCGAGCAGATCGCCAGTGGCACGCCGATGGTGGTCGGCACTCACGCGTTGTTCCAGGACGAAGTGCAGTTCAAGAACCTCGCGTTGGTCATCATCGACGAACAGCACCGTTTCGGCGTGCAGCAACGGCTGGCATTGCGGCAGAAAGGCGTCGGCGGGCGGATGTGCCCGCATCAGCTGATCATGACCGCCACGCCGATTCCTCGGACGCTGGCCATGAGCGCCTACGCCGACCTCGACACTTCGATCCTCGACGAACTGCCACCCGGCCGAACCCCGGTGAACACCGTATTGGTCACCGACACCCGGCGCGTCGAAGTCATCGAACGGGTGCGCGGCGCCTGTGCCGAAGGGCGCCAGGCCTATTGGGTGTGCACGCTGATCGAAGAGTCGGAAGAGCTGACCTGCCAGGCCGCCGAAACCACCTTTGAGGACCTCACCGCCGCCCTCGGTGAGTTGAAGGTCGGCTTGATTCACGGCCGCATGAAGCCTGTCGAGAAAGCCGCCGTGATGGCCGAATTCAAGGCCGGCAACCTGCAACTGCTGGTCGCCACCACCGTGATCGAAGTCGGCGTGGACGTCCCCAACGCCAGCCTGATGATCATCGAAAACCCCGAACGCCTCGGCCTCGCGCAGCTGCACCAATTGCGCGGCCGTGTCGGTCGAGGCAGCGCCGCCAGCCATTGCGTGCTGCTCTACCATCCACCGCTGTCGCAAATCGGCCGTCAGCGTTTGGGCATCATGCGCGAGACCAACGACGGCTTTGTCATCGCAGAAAAAGACCTCGAACTGCGCGGCCCCGGCGAAATGCTCGGCACACGGCAAACCGGTCTGCTGCAATTCAAGGTCGCCGACCTGATGCGCGACGCCGATCTTCTACCCGCCGTGCGCGACGCCGCCCAGGCATTGCTGGAGCGCTGGCCGGATCACGTCAGCCCGCTGCTCGACCGCTGGCTGCGCCATGGGCAGCAATACGGCCAAGTGTGAGCACCGTCGCAGTTTCTGGACGATGCTTTTGACCAAGCTGGTTATACTCCTGCAATTGTTTGAATACGGATACAGACCATGACTGAAGCTGCCCTCGTCCCCGAAACCCCGCACGCTCCGTCTGTTATTCGGTTGCTGCTCGCCAAACTGGGCATCACCTACGAAGAAGTCCTCGACCACCACGGCCTCAACGCCTCACGCAAAGTGCAGGCGGTATTGCTCGACGACGCCGTGGGCGCGCTGATGGTGCTGTTTCCGCAAAGCCAATTGCTCGACCTCAACCGCCTCACCGAACTGACTGGCCGCCGCCTCGCCGCCGTGTCGACCGAGCGCCTGGAAAAGATGCTCGGCAAACACAGCTTGAGCCTGCTGCCCGGCCTGCCAGCGCTGACAAGCTCGCCGTGCCTGTACGAAGAAAGCCTGCTGCGCGAACCAAAGTTGCTGATCAACTCGGGCGAGCCGGGCGTATTGCTGGAAATCACCAGCGAAGCCTTCAAGAGCATGCTGACCAAGGCCAGCGCCGCTGGCTTCGGCGAAAACCTGACCAGCATCCGCCCGAACCTCGACCGCCCCGACGATGACCGCGAGGAAATCACCCAAGCCGTTCAAGCGTTCACCGCGCGGCGCATCCAGCAACGCCTGGAATCGACCATCGAAATTCCGCCGCTGGCCGAAACCGCGCAGAAAATCATCAAACTGCGCGTCGACCCCAACGCCACCATCGACGACATCACCGGCGTCGTCGAAACAGACCCGGCCCTGGCCGCACAAGTCGTGAGCTGGGCAGCGTCGCCGTACTATGCCTCGCCGGGCAAGATTCGCTCCGTTGAAGACGCCATCGTGCGGGTGCTGGGTTTCGACCTGGTGATCAACCTCGCGCTGGGCCTGGCCCTGGGCAAAACCCTCAGCCTGCCCAAAGACCACCCGCAACACACCACGCCGTACTGGCAACAATCAATCTACACCGCCGCCGTCATCGAAGGCCTGACCCGCGCCATGCCGCGCGCCCAGCGCCCGGAAGCCGGCCTGACCTACCTCGCCGGCCTGCTGCACAACTTCGGCTACTTGCTACTGGCCCACGTGTTCCCGCCGCACTTCTCGCTGATCTGCCGCCACCTGGAGGTCAACCCGCACCTGTGCCACAGCTACGTCGAACAGCACCTGCTCGGCATAAGCCGCGAACAGATCGGCTCATGGCTGATGCGCTACTGGGACATGCCCGATGAGTTGGCCACCGCGCTGCGCTTCCAGCACGACCCGAACTATGACGGTGCTTACGCTGAATACCCGAACCTCGTGTGCCTGGCGGTGCGCCTGCTGCGCAGCCGCGGCATCGGCTCCGGCCCGGATGAAGACATCCCGGATGCCCTGCTGGAGCGCGTCGGCCTGACCCGCGACAAAGCCAACGACGTCGTCAGCAAAGTGCTTGAAGCGGAAGTGCTGCTGCGCGAACTCGCGTCGCAATTCACCCAGGCATAAAAAACCCGCTCCCACACTCGGTCAAATGTGGGAGCGGGCTTGCTCGCGAAGAATCCACCTCGGTCTACCTGACCACCTCAAACCTTGGCAACAGCCTTCGCCTTCCGCGGCTTCAAATACTTGGTCAACCCCTGAAACCAGATCACCAACGCCGGGTTGCCCTTGATCTGAATCGACTTGTCCTGAATCCCCGCCTGCTTGTTTTTCGCTCAATCCGCGGCTATCGGCCAGCTAGGACAACGAGCAAGTGCCCTGCTATGATTTGACTGCAAATAGAGGGCTTTCTGATGACCCAAACAGCTGCTGTCAGTGTTGCAAGCCAAGTCCGCAAGCTTGCAAAAGATCACATGGTCTCTGCTGATCCTGACGGCATGAGCCTCATGGCGGTGACCATTACTCGTATGGCAGGCGATGTCGTTGAGTTGGACGGCGTCGAACAATTGCTCGTAAACCTCAAGAAGAAAGGCGTTCTGAGCAAGTCTGAAACCATGGCACTGCAAGGACGCTACCTTCAGGAAAGACGCTCAAAGAAACAAAGCGCATGACTTTTGATCCGTTCGGCGACTTCGAAACGGCTGGATATCTGCAAAATTCGCTGCAACTGAAAGATCCCACCGAAGTAAAAGAGTCAGAGCATCTTTCATTCGAATTAAGCATCGAAGATGCGCTTGCCTATTTGGCCAAAAAAAAGCCAATCGATTACCAGGCAGTACTCAACGTTCACGAAATCCTGTTCTCCGGCTTCTATCACTGGGCAGGAAAAGACCGGAACGAGCTTGTCCCTCACCTGGCAGTCTTCAAGGGCTCCCATGACGATCCCCGAAGCACAGTCTTCGAGCGCCCGGACACCATCAAAATGTCTGTCGACTATGCGCTTAAGCTGGCAGCGGACAAGAAACGCTTCAAAGATCATCCCGGCGGGGTGATGGGGCAGCTGGCTTTCGCCCACCCCTTCCTCGACGGCAATGGACGCACGATCCTATTGGTCTTCATGGAGCTCTGCTATCGGGCCAGGTTCGCCATCGACTGGTCCAAGACAAACAAAGACGACTACCTGCGGGCACTCAGCGACGAGATCCGAGAACCTTGTGAGGAATATCTCGATAACTACCTGAAACCGTTCATCGTCGATATATCCAGTCGCGACGACTGGCCAGCAACGATCAGCGGCATCAGGGGCCTGGATGGTCTCGACAAGGAAGGTATCACTTACGAGAGCCTGGACAATCCGGAAGTCCAGCAGATCTACAAGACGTACCGAGCCCTGCCACTCGATACCCTCGAGCCTCCTGAACCGGATGGCTGAAGAGGCGAGCCTGCTCTCGAAGAACCCCGGCGAACTGTCTGAAGGACCTATGCCTTCGGCTTGGCCTTCTTCGGCTTCAAATACTTGGTCAACCCCTGAAACCAGATCACCAGCGCCGGATTCCCCTTGATCTGAATCGACTTGTCCTGAATCCCCGTCATAAACGCCAATTGCTTGTTCTTCGCCTGCATCGTGGCAAAGCCATACGCCGCATCTTTAAACGCAATCGCAAACGCCGGCTCGGCATACACGCCCGACTTACTGGTAATCCGCTGATCCTTCACAAAGAAATGCCGCGCCACTTTCCCGTCCAGGGTCTGTAGCTGGAACACCAATTCCTTGTCACCCAACTGCTGCTGAAACGCAGGATTGGTCCGACTGGCCTTACCCATCAACAAACCCAGCATCCACAGAAGAAAACGAAATTTCATGCGTGCAGCCTCAAGAGAAAAATGAACGGCCGGCGCAGTGTAGCGGCTTCGAGTGAGAACGCCACTGTTGCGTAGTGTTAGAAGAAGATGCCGGTATTTTTGACGCTGATGACTACCAAGTCATTGACTAAACGACTCTGTTTAAAAGCCGTGCTCTTTTGAGCTTTCTACGCTCACCCCTATCAGACATTTCCTGCTAAACGCCGAGCTGTCCATGAACTAGGCAACCTTTGACTTCACCGATAACCTTTGCCCGTCGCCGCGAAATCGGCGACCGGATGTGCAAGTCCGAAATCGGAGAAAACATTTTATTAACTCCAAGGATTTACACCTATGACCAATCCGACATCCAAATCGCCCGAAAATGAAGCCACTTCCCCCTACGAATCCTTAGATTCCAAAAAACTCCACGAAGCCGCCGAACGCGCCCTCGACCATCACTTCGCTCCGCACCAAGAAAAACCCTCTACAGGCATGGGCCCGCTCTTCATGGTCTGCCCTGACGTCCACACCGAAACCCTCCTGGCCAACGCCTCGGAAGACCTGCTGTCCATCAGCGCCATCGCCGCCGACCTGGCCGACGGTGTAGAAGGCTCCCGCCGCTCAATCGCCCTGGCACTTAGCAGAATGGCGGATGGCGTGCATCTGTTGGTGGAGCGAGCGCTGGACCACATTGATTCGGCGCCCTCGGAAGAGCATCGCGCCAAGGCGTAAGACGGAACTGGCTAACCAAGCAAACAAAAACGGCCCCGATTGATGTTGCCAACAATCGGGGCCGTGTTCTTTTCTGGCTCAGGAACCCGGACAAACCTTTGGTTACTTCACTTCAAAACAGGCTTTGTCAGGGTAATTGGGCACCAAACTAAAAGGGCTGCTCACCAAAGCCGCCCATATCTTTGTACAGCTACACGTTCTTTTCAGACGACTTCAAGTTACTGGCCTGATCAGCCACCAAGTCGAGCCAGCCACTGGGCTTGTCCTCTTCGTTCGCCGCATTCGCCAGCATACCGGCCAATGCACCCACGTCTTTCTTGCGAGCAGCTTCGACTGCTTCAAGCGCCTGATGGGCTACCAGAATTTTCTGCAGCGCCGGGGTGTTCGCGTTTGCTTCGGTCAATGGTTTCAGCGGTGGCAAGGCTGCGACTTTGGCAACCAAATCACCCGGCGCCTTCGTGAAGGTCCGTAGAGAGTCCAGGTTATCGAGCATTGGTATTGCAATACCGGTAAGCGGATCGAACGCGCTGATCTCAGGTAAACCAACCTTCCCGGTAAGAATAGGACGAGCCACGTTCATGAGAGGGAGTGCCAGCAACATTCGCGGATCACGCTTTTTAATGCTCAAGCCAATACTGGCCACCGCGATACCGATACCGATGACGCGACCCGCTGTGGCAACCAGAGACAGTTGCTTGTTGGACTCGTTATCGAAATGCACCAGACGTATGCGGAAGTAATCCGTAAAGGGTTCGCGGGGACCAATGCCGGATGTGTTCATAAACCATGCACGAGAGTCGTGAACCTGATCATCGAACAGTGCAACCAGGTCTTCCTGGCCCTGCCGTACTTTGTTTGGTGCGCTGAACATCTCCTTGTAACGCGCCGTGCCATTGTCGTACAGGTAGTTGTACTCCTCGGCCTCATCCTCCTCGTTGATCGCGTAGACCGTGCCGCCAACCAACATATCAATGATCGTGCTGCCGATTTTCCAGTCATCCAAAATGCCCCATTCTTTGAGGTAGTCATGGCGGAATTCAGCAGCAGCACCCAATAGCTGTACTTGGTCCAGGGGTGGATCGAAGGCTTTTTCCAGACGAATGTTGTCGACCTTTTCCTGGCCTCCGACAATCTGAACATTCAGTTGATATTCTTTTTCCTGCGCCTCGGTATACGTCGGCAGCGGCTGCCCTTGGGCGGCGGCAGCAGACTCAGCGGAGCGACGTGCATAGATCGCTTTCCATGCATCCTGTTGAGCCACGGGCATGTCTTTGTCGACGTTCGCAAAGAAACCACGCTGCGCCAGGCCACCGGCATAACGGTCGATGCGCCAGCCTGTAAGTAGTGCCTGCTCTCGCTTGATCATTTCTTCGAGGGTGCCGACTTTGACTTGAGACTGCCACGCGTTGAAGCGTTTAATTAATTCGTCAGAAACGTCAAACTCTTCCCAAACTTCATCTGTCATCGCACGCCATTTTTCATGGAGCCCCTCCTGTCGCACTAAGGGAGGAACTTGTAGCGGGGCACCAAACTGAAAGGCTTCTGCGAAAAGGTGTTGCAGGGCAATCTGAGAGAGTAAAAAAGCTGTACCTGGGAGAGCTTTACCTTGGTTTCCAGGCGAGTACCCACCGCCCACATCCGAATGAACACCGGGGTAAAGAAACTCAACGGTATTTTCACGATAGCCAGAGGCTTGACTAGTATCACGCTTACCTTCGGCGTTTTTTGGTCTACGCCGTATAGAATCTAGAGGAAAACTGGCACGTTGCTCATGTGCTGATACCAGATGTACGCAGCGCTTTAAAAAGTGACAATCATCTGGCAGAGCGGTACTCATACACTTTGCCAAAGATTCGTCAGGTAAGCGCATGGTACCGTCCGCCCACCCCATATGCCCCGCAGCAAATGGCATGCTGTCGGCCATACCGACAGCTGCGACTGTGTCACAGATGCCAAGAAACTGGATAGATATTGGTAAACCGGCGAAACGATACTCGATTTGTCCTTCTGAACCTTGTGTGCGAGTTAGCGCCTGTAGCCAATTCGCAAAGGTTCGCGCTTGCGCTGCTCCACGTGAGAATCCGTAAACATAAAGACGCATAGCAAGAATATGTGGCTTTGTTTCTGCATCGCTACGTTTGGATAAAGCTTCTTCTAGTTTTTGGATTTCTGGACGCAAGGCGGCTTCACGTTTCTTCTCCCCATTCTCAAGTAAACCGCCCGTTAGGAATGTAGTGAGCCCAGTGGCCATTGAATCTAGAAGCGCTTGAGTTTCGGGCAATCCAAGTCGACTTCCATCGATCGTCTGCTTCACTGCGTCAATTAGCCGTGTTAGTCCCCAATTGATACGGTTTTCGCCACCACTCGCGAACATCAAGCCGCCATCACTAGGAGAGTACTCGCGAATATCGGGAAACACCGTGCCTACTCCAGGGCTGTAGTACCGGAAAAACCCTTGGTCTTCAGTTGCCGGATTCCCTCCCAAACTGGCGTGAAAAAGCCGAGCAATATTGCTACTTGATGAAGGTACCGATGCGCTATCCGCGTCGTCGTTGTTGTTGGTACCGTCGAATGCAATGGTGATGTGCAGAGTTTTACAACATGGCAACCCACTGTAAGCAGCACCTGACGCTTCGGTTTTTTTCCGCTGTTGATTTCCGAACGCAACCTCATCTCGCTTTTGTAGGTTAATGTTTTTTGTCAACTGTCCCGGATCAGTAGGCAGACGCCGGTTTTCAGGAAAAAATGGGGCAACCATTCCAGTGACTGGAGAAAGTTTTGGTCCAGCACTAGTTAGCGACTCAAGCATGAGGCAGGCTCCTTAACTTGGAAGTAGGCTTTGTCTGGATAATTTTCGTTTGAAGGTGTTAAGCATGTAGTCGAAACGCGGACCTGATCACAAGGGAGAAAGTGAACCTGTAATGCACAGACTTGCTCTCCGTATTGGGGAATCTCGACTACGGATCTATGGTTCGAATACTTTTGCTTTTTTTCACTCATGCGTTTACGCCATGCGTCTGAGTAAGGGCGCTCAGTCCATGTTGCTGATGCATGAGGATTAGGATCTGTTTGCCACTCGACTATAGCTTTAAGTCCGGGGGTCCAAATCCGAGGAAGCACTCCACAACAAACTTCAGCACCTCCCCCCAACTGCGGACCAAGGTTCGGTCCACCGGCACCGTTGACGGTAAAGCGGTTAATTGCTGCCGAGGTATGGTTATAGCCAGTGATCGGTGCTGAGAGCATCTTCGACTCGGCTTGGCAGCCGCTCAGGACCAATAAACCGGTGAGAAAAATAAAAATGTTTGCGAAACGGAGATTAGTTTGATTATTAAATTTAGGCGTTTGAGGCCATGGCAAAAATGCGCAGGTCATAAACCTTGCGAACATTCGCGCACTGATACCTGTCTTTATGTGAGCGGGCATACCTTCGGTTCCTCCATGTTCATCGGGTAGTTAAAGAAACACCCGGAGAACCGGGTTCGTTGCTTCCTGTAAATGTACGTATTTGATCGCGAGTTAAAACCGTCTTTCCTGCTCTCGATATTATGTACCCGCACCTCTTTAAAGAACCGAACATCCCGTGGACTCCTTTAACTGAAAATATGCATGATCGGGATAGTCCGGGTGTTCCGGCGTAAAGCATGTGGTCGAAACCCGCACTTGATCACACGGAAAGAAATGAACCTGCAACGCGCAAATATTTTCAGCGTATTTAGGGATTTCAACGACTGCCTCATGCGATGAATAGTCTGCTGCATGACGCCTGTAAGCATCAGTGTCGATTTGGCCATTTTGGTCGCGTCGGATCTGAGCATATGGGTCAGGATCTTTCTCCCACTTCACAACCGCTTTCAACCCCGGTGTCCAGACAGCAGGGATAACGGCGCAACAAACCTGAGAGGCAAGACCACCCTGAAAAGGTCCAATGTTTGGTCCTCCTCCCCCATTAATGCTAAACCGGTTAATGGCCGCAGAAGTGTGGTTGTACCCGGACACCGACGTACCCAACATCTCGGTCCGGCTGCTGCCACATCCACTCACGGCGAGCATGCCTAGCAACAGAAGGCCAACATTTCTCATTGATCCGATACGATCAATCAAACCAATCAAAGAACCGAACATGCCACCGACTCCTTAACGTCAAAATAGGCCCGATCGGGATACTTCGGATTTGAAGGCGTGTAGCAAGTTGTAGAAACCCGCACCTGATCACACGGCAAAAAATGAACCTGCAAAGCACAAAGCTCTTTAGCGTACTTAGGAATTTCGACCGTCGTTTTATGGTGAGAGTAGCCAGCTGAATGACGAGCAACTATCTCTTTTGTAATTTGTCCGTACTGGTCACGCTCGACCGATTCGTAAGGATTTGGATCTTTGTCCCACTCGATAATCGCTCTAAGCCCCAGATTCCACTGAACAGGAAGTACGCCACAGCAAACTTCAGCTCCTCCACCGGCATTTGGTGGGATTCGGGGGCCACCAGCCCCATTAATACTGAACCGTATAATTTCTGCAGATGTATGGTTATAACCAGTAATAGGAGCACCGACCATTTCAGGTCCAGCACGGCACCCACTCACTACCACCAACCCCATCAAAACCCACCCACGAACCCACCACAAAGACATCGCCGCCCCCGCAACCTCAACCGGCCCACAAGCACCCCCGCTCATCAAATCAACGCCTTCGGCGGCTCATCAATCACAAACGGCGAATTCTCCACCAACCACTGTTCAATAAACGGCTCCCGCTCTTCCGGTTCCTTCAACCCCTTCTGATTCGCCGCGATCTGGCTGCGATACAGATGACGAATAAGGCTCTCATTACGACTCAAGCCGTAGTTCTGCGGCACGGCGCAGCGGTCGACGCGGTAGGCGTCGGCTTCGGTCCAGGCGAGCAGGTTGGCGACTTGTGGGTGGTCGAACATGACAGGGCCGTTGGCCGGTGTGGGGGCGTGGCGGACGTAGTTGCCGGGCAGGCTTTGTGGATGTTGGTCGCGGTCGAGCCAGTGCCAGGAGATGACGGCGGCGTGGAAGGCGTTGCTTTGTACCGGGGTCAGGGTTTCGGCGACGGGCAGCAGCATGCGCGGGTCGTAGTAGCGAAGCACGCCTTCGGAGCGGCCCTGGTTCCATTTTGCCTGGGTGTAGCCGCGCAGGTGTTCGGCCAGCGCATCGAACGCCCAAGGGCTGAACAGGGCGACGACGTGTTTGTTGCAGTCGACGGCGCTGATGAAGGTTTTCAGCCAGGCTCGTTGGGCCGTGTCGACGCGCAGCAGCAGCGGGCCGAAATCAGCGATGGCGACTTCCGGGGTGTTTTCAAACAGCTTGGCCAGTTTTGTCCCGTCGGGCTGCTCCGCCAGTTCTTGCAGCAGCGGGTAGTCGAGGCTTGTGGCGTCGATCAACAGGTCGAGGTGCGACTGTTTCAATTGCTGGGCGTTGACCCATAACTCATCCAGCCAGTGCACGTTGCTTGTGTACATGAAGTCGTCCTTTATCGTGCGGCCAGGGCCTGGGCGTTACGTTTGGCCCGGGCCAGGCATTCCTTGCAAACCGGGGGCGGTGCCATCGGCGCGTTGCCGAGCGCCTGAGGTGGCACGGCGCCGGCGATGTCCTTGTCCGCTGCGCCCGGCAGTATCGGCGGTTTGATGCCGATTCCGGTTCCCGAGCCTGCCGAACCGCCGGCATTGATTTTCACAATCGGACCGACCACGGTCACGCCGCCGGCATCCAGTTTGATGAAGCTGCCACCGCCCTTGATGGTCAGTTCCGAGCCGGCCTCGATGACGATTTTCGCCCCAGCCTTCAGGTGAATCTCTTTCCCAACGCTAGTCAGCTGTGCAGTGCCGAGCTTCACATGCTGGTTCTGCCCAACCGTCAGGTGATCATCCACTCGCGCTTCAACCTTACGGTCGGACACAGTGGTGCGATGCTCTTCAGCCTTCAGCTCGGTGTAGGTGTTCTTCACCACCGTGTCGTGGCGTTCATTGCCGACGCGAATCTTCTGGTCGTGTTCGATGTTTTCATCCCAATCCCGCTGGGCATGAATAAAGATCTGCTCCGCCCCTTTCTTGTCCTCAATCCGCAATTCATTGAACCCGCCACCACCCGGTGAGCTGAGGGTTTTGAACACGCTGCGCGTCTTGTTCGCCGGCAGGTCGTAGGGAACCTGGTTTTCCTTGTGGTACAGGCAGCCAGTCACCAGCGGTTGGTCGGGGTCGCCTTCAAGGAAGGTGACGAGGACTTCCATGCCGATGCGCGGGATGACGATGGCGCCGTAGCGGTCGCCGGCCCAGCTTGAGGAGACGCGCATCCAGCAGCTGGTTTTGTCGTCGGCCTGGCCTTCGCGGTCCCAGTGGAATTGCACTTTGATGCGGCCGTATTGGTCGCAGTGGATTTCTTCGCCAGCGGGGCCGGTGACTTTGGCGGTCTGGCTGCCGAGTACGCGGGGTTTTGGATGTTCCAGCGCCGGGCGGTAGAACACGGCCCATGGGGTGGCGAGGAAGCGGTTGCGGTAGCCCTGGTGGAAGTCGTCTTTGTTGTCGGTGGTGTCGCTGGTCACCGATTCTTCGAGGACTTGCGGCTGTTTGCCTTCGTGGACGATTTCAGTGAGCAGCCAGAGGTCGTTCCACTCGGTGCGTGGGTGGTCGGACATTTCCAGGAAGTGGCCGCTGATCAAGCGGGTCTGGTCGCCGTGGCCTTCGGCTTGCTGGTAGTCGGCGCGGTGGCGTTCGAGGACGCGCTGGCTGAGAAATTTGCCGCGCGCACGGTCTAGGAAGCGGCCGGGGTAGTCGTAGTCTTCAAGGTCTGGTTCGTCACTCTGAACATCGGGTTTGTAGGCCGCTTCGAGTTGCAGGCGTGGTTTTTCGAAATCGTAGTCGCGGCGGGTGGTGCGGCTGGTGCGGGTTTCCAGGCGCAGTTTGAAGCCTTTGATCACCGGTTCGTCGGCGACCATGCCGCTGCCTTGCACGTACGCCGTTGGCTGGCCGAGTTTCGGGAACACGGTCTGGTCGTCGCCGAACACCAGCAGGTGAGCTTTTGCGCTGTGCTGGAAGTGGTAGTGAATGCCTTCTTCTTCGCACAGGCGCTGGACGAAGTGCAGGTCGGTTTCGTCGTACTGCACGCAATAGTCGCGGTCCGGGCATGGCTGGCTGAGCTGGAAGTTGTAGGCGTTGCCTTTGATGCCATGTTCTTCGAGGATCAGCGCGATGATTTTCGGCGCGGACATCTGCTGGTAGATGCGCTGGTTGGTGCGGTGATGCAGGTATTGCAGGTGCGGCACCAGGGAGACTTTGTAGCGGGTCAGGCGTTTGCCGGCATCGCCCTGGGCAACGCGGTAGATCTGGCCGTGGATGCCGCTGCCCTGCGGATCGAATGCCAGGAACGCCTGCTTGTGCAGGAGTTTTTCCAGGTCCAGATCGGGGTTTTCGCTGACCAGTTCGAGGTCGAAGCGATACGGCTGGCTGATGCCTTCGGTGCCGGTGAACGACAGCACTTGCAGGTCGCCGACGTAGTCTTCGACAGTCAGGCTGAAGTGCGTTTCGTTAGCTGAGTTGAACATTGCTTGCTCCCTGTTCGGTAGTCATCCGTTACGCCCGAAGTCGCAGACGTTGCAGCAAAGACAAAGTGGCGCCCATGGCGTCACGCAGTTGTGCGGCGGTGATCGTTCGATCGGCCGCATCGAATGCCAGCGCCGTTCGCAGGGCTGGCCAGCAGTGTTTCGGTAGATTTTTCGGGGCGTGCAGCTCGCGCTCCAGGTGTTCGTCACGGGCCTGGGTCGAGGGCAAGCGGCGGAACGGGTGTTTGCCGCCCCCCAATTCGTAAAGCACGCAGGCCACGCCGTAGACGTCGGCGCTGGCGGACAGCGGCTGGCCTTCGAGCAGTTCCGGTGCGGCGTAGCCTGGGGTCCAGGCGTTGAAGCGGTCGCGGCTCAGGTGTGGCAAGCCAGGGAGGATGCCCTCCTCGGCCTGGCCCAGGCCGAAGTCGAACAGGCGCACGCCTTCTTCGCTGAGCATCACGTTGCTCGGCTTCATGTCGCCGTGCAGCACGCCGCGCGCGTGGGCGTAGGCCAGTGCGTCGAGCAGCGGCAGCGCGATGTCACGCAGTTCTTTCCACGGCAGGCCCAGGGGCCGCTCGCAGAGCAGTTTGTCCAGGGTCAGCCCACGCATGAGTTCCATGGTGATGAAGGCGCGCTGGCAATCGGTGTCCACTTCAAAGGTGTGCGGTCGCAGCACGTTGTCGTGGCGCAGGCGTCGGGTCAGGGCGAACTCGCTGTAGAGCAAGGCGCTGGCGTCCGGCGATTCGGCAAATTCTTCGCTGAGGATTTTCAGCGCGATGTAAGGGTCGGGATCGCCGAACTGTTCGCTCAGCAAGTCCCGTGCGCGGTAAACCGCGCCCATGCCACCGGCACCGAGCAGGCGCTCGATGCGGTAACGGCCTGCCAGAACGTCCGGCATTGCACCGACACTGGCCTTTGTAGGCGCCAACGCGGGCTCTGCTTTATGCGGCTTTCCGTTTAGAGACTTGGCGAACGCAAAGTAAGTCAGGTTACTGTCTTGCTCTTCGCTCACCAGCAGGTCGTCGAGCGGCGGCATGAGTTGGGTCATTGGCGGATCACCACGGCAGTCAGGTTGTCCCGGGCCGAGCCACGCAGCGCGCCGTCGAACAGACGCTCCAGCGCGACGTGTGGCGCGGTCAGGCTCAGGGCATTGCCCAAGGCATCGGAGCTCAACCCGTTGTACAAACCATCGCTGCACAACAGAAACGCATCGCCGGGGTAAACCTCGAGTTCGAGCACGTCCAGCGTCAGTAGCTCAGCCGCGCCGACCGCACGGGTCAAGGCGTGGGCCGAAGGATGCGCACGGGCGTCTTCGAGACTCATTTGTTGCTCGTCGATGAGTTGCTGTTGCAGCGAATGGTCCTTGGACAGCTGATACAAACGCTGGCCGCGCCACAGGTAGCAACGGCTGTCGCCGGCCCAGATGCAGGCCGCGCGATTGCCTTCCACCAGCAGCGCCACGACGGTGCTGCCCATGATGCTGTCGTGGCGCCCGGCGGTGACGGTCAACTCCTGACCCAGGCGGCGGTTGAGCCAGTGCAAGCACTGGCGAATGCCTTTGAGTCGTTCGTCGAAGTCATCCTGCACCGGCAATTCCGCCAAGCTGGCGACGATCAACTGGCTGGCAACGTCGCCGCCCTGATGACCGCCCATGCCGTCCGCAACCACCCACAGCCCCTGCTGTGGACAGTCGAGAAAAGCATCTTCGTTGCGCGCCCGAACCTTGCCGGCATCGGTGCGCGCAGCGCTGCGCCAAGGACTGGCAACCAGCATCAGAGCTGCACCGGCATACGGAAGGTGCGCAATACGCCCATGTCGAACGGGTTCGGCGTGCGCTGGCTCGACAGTAAGTAGTTGGCGCGCAGGCCGCCCACGTCGGCTTTCAATACCAGCACATCACGACCGCTCAGGTACTCGGTCTGCATCAGGTCAAACAGGCGGAACAGCGACCATGGGCCGGTGTTCTTCTCGATGCCGATCGGGCGGCCGGCCATTTTGTCGAGGACCAGGCTGGTGCGCCCGTCTTCAGCATCGGTCGGCCATTTGAACGACACCGGCACGATCGGGCCGTGGCGGTATTCGATGGTCTTGTCGCCGAACTTGAACTCGGAACGGCTGACCGCCGGGTCTAGGGTGTACGGCTCCAGTTTGAACTGCACTTGCGGCTCGGCCGGGTTGATCGAGAAGAAGCTCTGGCGAATCACTTGGGCCGCGGCCATCTGGTCGAGGTAGAGCTTGGAGATCGGCATGCTGTGACCGTCGATGCTGCGCAGACGATAGTTGCCTGGGTCGCCACTCACGAACGGACGCATGTACGTATCAAAGAAGCGATCGGCAATGCCCTGCGCCTTGAAGAACTCGCGGAAGTCGCTGATCGCCACGTCGCTGGTGCTGTGGGCGCTGAACGGATATCGCTTGTTGATCGCCTTGCCGTAGAAGCTGTACAGCTCGCTCTGATAACGCTGGTTCAGGTACTGGTAGGAATCGTTCAGCACCAGACGCCAGGTGTCTTCGGCCAGCACGTTGAACCACACGCTGACCGGGCGCGGCAGGCGGTTCGACGCATTGCGCAGGTTGCTCAGCGCATCACGCTGGCCGCTCATGCGGGTCTTGGCCATTTCGAATGCAGCCTGCTCCGGCGCACTGGCACGCGCCAGGCTCGCCAGCTGCATTTGCAGGTCGTTGAGCGCATTCAGTGCCGGGGTCAAATCAGCGGCCGGGCCGTTGTTGTCATCCAGCAAACGGTGCAGCGGTTCGAAGCGGCGCTGCAGGGATTTCTTCGCGGTGTCGGGCAGGTTTTTGGTCGCAGCCATGTCCGAGGCTTTGTCCGCGGCGGCAGACGCCAGTTTGCCCAGCTTGCCCAACTTGCCTTTCTGCTCGCCCAGTGCGGCAGCGGCATCAGCCGCTTGATCGACCGCCTCGGCCTCCGCCGGGAAACGGGTGTTGTCGCGCACTTCCACCAGCAGTTGCAGCACCGGCGAGTTGGCCGAGGTCAGGCCCGCCAATTGCTCGGCGCCCTCACTGAAATCGCTGATCGGAGGCAGTGCAACCTGGCCCACGGCTTCGCTCCAGAAATTGGCGTAGTCGCGGAAGTACAGTTGCTCCAGTTCGACCATCAGGCGACGCAAGTCCATGCCGCTGATGCCCGAACCTTCGCCCAACACCCAGTTGTCACGCAGGATGTCGGTGACCAGCGCGGAGCCCTGAACCGAGAAATACTGCTGATAACCCTGTTGCGTGTAGAAGCCCGGGATCGCGTAATCGGTGCCGACAAACAGCGCACCTTGTGGGCCCAGATGTTGGCTCAAACGGTATTCCGGCAGATTGCGGGCCTGCTCGCGCAGCATCCGGTAAACCACGTTGGCCAGCGACTCGCTGCGCAAGACCTGCCGCGCCTGAGCCACCAGTTGATCGTTCAGCGGGTAGATAAACGGCTGCTTCAGCAAGCGCTCGAAGTGCGTGTTCAGACCGTTCTGCACCGCGGTGTTGCCGGCGTAACGCTGGGACCATTCGGTGGCGACCCAATCCTTGAGCCATGGGCCGTCGCGGCGATCTTTCATGTTCAGCATCAGGTACGCACGCAGGCTGTTGAGCAGGCGTTCACGGTCCTTCATGTTGGCGCGGATCTGCCCTTCCAGCAGGGTCGCAACCTTGGGCAGCAACTGCGTTTCGAGCTCCCGATCGTAAGCCGCCCTGACCACCGGGTTGACGTCTTCACCCTGATACAGGCCGCCACGTTCGTGGTAACCCACGTCACCCTTTTTCGGGAAGACTTGGGTCGCCGCGTAGCTGGTGTCGAGGGTTTTCAGCACTGCCATGGAATCATCACGCGCGGTCAGCGCCGAGCGTTGTTGCGTCCAGGTTTGCGCCAGGTTGCGCAGGTTTTCCAGGCGTTCGTAGTTCGCCGAGAAACCGCTCGCCCACAGCAGGCCAAACAAGCCCAACGCCGCCAAGGCACCGACGTACAACGCACGCTGGCCCCAATGGATGCGGCTGCGTTCGCGCTTGTCCAGACCGGCCAGATCGGCCTCGGGGAAGATCACCCGGCTGAGCAAGTGATGAATGAACCGCGAGCGGCCACTGCGCAGAGTTGGCAACACGCCGGAGTTGATCCCCAGATTCGCGCCGATGCCGGCGGTGGTCTGGTCCATTTCCTGGGTCAGGTGCGGTGCGCTGGTCAGGTAGAAACCGCGCAACTGGCTGACACGCTGATAACGGTTGCCGGTGAACGCCATGTCGACGAACAGGCACAGGCGCTCGCCGATCTGCCCCAATTGATGCGGAAAATCGAGGATGCGGCCACGGCGCTGGGTGTCGCGCTCCTGGTGCATGCGCATGATCACCTGACTGTTCAGGCGACGCAGCAGCTCTTCGAACTCGGCGCGCAGGACGGTGACGTCAGTGCCGCTCTGCTCTTTACGGAAGCTGGTACCGAGCACCTGATCGCTTTCTTCGCGGGTCAGCTGATCGAAGAACTCGTCGAAACCGAGCAACTGGTCAGCCTTGCTGAGGACCAGATAGATCGGCACATCGACGTGCAGTTTCTGATGCACGTCTTGCAGGCGCGCACGCACCTGACGCGCCAGCGTCTCCAGATCCTGCTCGTTAGCGCCCAGCAGCAATTCCACGGGAATGGTCACCAGCACGCCGTTCAACGGACGGTTGCGACGACGCTTGCGCAGCAGGTCGAGCAAGGTGCTCCAGGCACTGCCGTCGACTTCGGCATCCGGCTGAGTCAGGTAACGTCCAGCGGTGTCGATCAGCACACCGTGGTCGGCGAAATACCAGTCGCAATGACGGGTGCCGAGGGTGTCGCGGGTCAGTTTGCGGTCAATCTTGTTGATCGGGAACTCAAGACCCGAGAAGTCCAGCAGGCTGGTCTTGCCGCTGCCCTGAGGGCCGATCAGCAAGTACCACGGCAAATCACTGCGCCAGCGTTCGCTACGACCGCGATACAGGCTCGAGGTCTTCAGGGTTTTCAGAGCGTCCTTGAAACGCTCCTTCAACTCCTTCTGCTCCTCGTCGATCTGCTCTTCACGGCGGATACGATCCTGACCATCCTCAGTCTCTTCATCCGCTTTCTTGCGCACACCGGCGCGCCAGCTGACGAAGACCATGGTCAGGCCCCAGATCAGGAACAGCGCACTGATGGTCAGCAGGCGGGAGGTCGAACCTTCCCAGAACTTGTAGTCATTGACCGCCAGCAGCGGCCCGACGAACCACACCAGCAGTGCGACGAACAGCACCAGCAGCAAGGTCCAGACCCAGGTCTGGCGCACGAACGCGCCGACTTTCTTGAAAAACTTTTTCATCACACGTCCCTGTTTACGGCTGCGACTGCGGCTGGACCGCGGCGGAATCCAGCGGCTGATAAGGTTGCAGAACGGTGTCGCGTTGCTCGCCCAAGACCCAGGCGAAACCCGAATACATCACCACCAGGCACACCACGGTGAACAACACCACCATCCACGCCGGCACGATGCGCACCAGGCTGCGGCGCTGATCGTTCAAGCCTTCCCAATGCGGCGACAGTTCGCGAGGCACGTCGCCGCGCAGCTGGCGAATCTGCCGATACAAGGCGTCGCGGATGCCTTCGAGTTCGAGCATGCCGCGCGCTTGCACGCGGTACTTGCCTTCGAAACCGAGGGACAGGCACAGGTACATCAGCTCCAGCATCGGCAGGTGCTTGACCGGGTTTTTCGACAGGCGATCCAGCAGCTGGAAGAACTTCTCGCCACCGAAGGTTTCGTTGTGGAAGCTGCTGAGCAGGCTCATCTGCGACCACTCGCTTTCGTTGCCCCACGGCGTGGTGACGACGGCTTCGTCGACCACGGTGCAGAGCACGTAACGCGCCGCCATCACCTGGCTGCTTTCGGCGCCGTTGTGCAGTGCGCGCACTTCAAACAGTTTCAACCCGGCGGTCAGGCGCTCGTTGAGCGCGTACATGTCTTCGCGGGTGTCGCTGTGTTTGAGTCGCACCACTTCCGACAACAGGTCGGAACCGGCGGCCACCAGCGAATTGAGGCTGATGTTGAACGACTCCGCCGGACGCAGGCGCGCGGCGTAGATCATCCGTTCTTCGAGCTGCTCGAAACGCGGTGGTGCGGCGAAGTCAGTCAGCGGACTTTGCGCCGGGCCGTGGCCCTGGCGGTCGAGCAAGACGGTTTTATCGTCCTGATGGTGTTCCATGTCCTTGATCATGTCGGTCAGTTCCTGATGGCCCAGAATTTCAGTTCAAGCTCGGCGAATTCGCCGGACACGTGGAACGCGAAGCCGCCGGAGCGCTCGAGTTGCGCCAGGTCTTCGGAACTGAGTTCGAGGATGAAATAGGTTTTGTTGGAGTGGAACGCGATCTGTCGCGGGGCCACCGGCAACGGTTTGACCTTGATGCCCGGCAGATGCAGGTTGACCAGTTGGCGGATGCGCTCCACCGGGCCGACCTTGAGGTGCGCCGGCAAGCGGTGGCGCAGTTCTTCGGAGTCGCAGTTGGCACTGGCCGCGAGCACGAACGACGCCGAGCCCAGCAGTTTGTGGTCGTGCAACGGCGACACGATGATCCCGTACTGACGCGCTTGCAGCACCAGTTCGATGGCGTGCTGTTCGAGCACCATCGACAGCACCTGACGAATCGCTTCCATCAGTTTGCGGAAGCTCGCGCCCTGGTCGCTGTGCTGGTAACGGCTGTCCAGGCGCGGACGTTTGCTGTCGCTGGAAAAAGTCGCCAGATCGCCGAGCATGGTCAGCAGCGTGCGGTACAACTCTTCCGGATGGACCTGTTCCAGCCCGAGGTAGTGACGCAGCAACAGCTCGGTGCGGTTGATCAGTTGCAGCATCATGAAGTCGCCGACTTCCGCGCCACCGACCTTGCCGTTGGAGCGAATGCGCTCGGCGATGGTGTCGCCACGGTGACCGAGCATGCTGATCACTTCTTTCAGGCACGACAGCAGGTAGCTGGAGGAATGCGCCTGAATGTAGGTCGGCACGAAATCCGGATCGAGGCTGATCACACCGTCGGGCGTGGTGTCGAGCACGTCGCAGATCTTCAGCTTCACGTAGGCCTGATCGCTCTGCTGCTCGCCGAGCAACAGCTTGAAGTCCGGACGGCCGCAGCTGACCTGGCTGGCAGAATCGTCACCGGCGTTGGAGTCGGCTACTTCGGCTTCGTACGCGGTGTAGCGCGCCAGCACGTCGGATTGCTCCGGACGGCGCGACTCGATGTGGTTACCGGTGACCAGCGGCAACGCCAGATAAATCGGTGTGTTGCCGGTGTTCGGCGGCACGTCCAGCGCCAGCGGCTCGGTGTTGCCGCCGAGTTCGAACAGGCTGCCGTCCGGCAGGATCCCCGAGGCCTGGCTGATCACCAGTTTGCCCATGTTGAGGAACTGCAAATCGATGTCGAGATTGAGGAAACCCCAGGTGTAACTGCCCAGCAGCTGGGTGCGGGTTTTCATCTGGTGATCGTAGTAGCGATCGTTGTGCTGGAAGTGCTGCGGACGCAGCAGCATGCCTTCCTGCCAAATGACTTTATGGGAGTTCATGATCAGTCATCCGCCTTGGCGAGCGTTTCGTTGCTGTTGCGAATGCCGGCCTGGTCGAGGGTCAGGTCAGCCTCGGTGACTTCCACCGGCGTGACTTGCACCGTGTAGCGCCATTTGGTTTCCGGCAGGTCGCGGTAAGCCGCGAGGATCCCGACGTAACGGCTGCCCTCCTCCACACTGAGTTTCAGCTCAATGGTTTCGCCCGGGCGCAGTTCGAGTTCTTCGCTGGCCACCAGATCCGGGGCCAGGGATTCCTTGGCGCGCTCGTACAGGCTGAAGAAGTCGGCGTTCTCGAATGTCACCGGGTGCTTGAGCTCGAACAGACGCACGACGATCGGCGACGGGCGCCCGTTGAGGTCCGGGTTCAGCTGATCGCTGCCGGTGAGCTTCAGGTTGACTTTGGTCACTTTGGAATACGGCGACAGCGACGAGCAGCCGGCCAGCAGCACCACGGCCATGAGCGCCGTCAGCGTCTTGAAAAAAGCGGTCGAGCAGCGAGACATGCGCATCATCCTTGGTGGTCGGTGTGAAGGGTGGAAATCAGGCGGATCTGTTCTTCGTACGCCTGAGCGAAGTCGCGGGCCAGCAGGCGCTCGCTCCAGTCATCGTCCTGACGCAGGGCCTGGTGATAACGACCGTACGCCCTCCAGCGGCTGCCAGACGTGGCCAGCAACGGCTTGTTGTCGCGCTCGAAACGCAGGGTCAGTTGCTGCGGCGAGAAGTGCTCCAGGGTTCCGCGAACGGCGGCGCGGCTGGCGGTCAGCAAAGCCACCTGATGCGCCTGCAAATCGCGGAACGCGCGGGAGATCGACTGCTCCGCCGGCAGTTGGCCCGGCTTGTTCGGCTGCAACAAAATGCCCAGCGCTTCACCGGCATCGACGGCGAATTTCAGCGGGTTCTTGTGAGTGCCTTGCACGGTGGTCTGGGCCAGACGCAGTTCGTTTTTCAGTTCGCTGCGGGTGCGCAGGCTCTGCTGCAAACCGCCGACGCTTTGCTTGAGCAGGCGTGCAGCGTTCAGCGCCAGGGCTTCGCGGGCGTCGTGGTCGAGGCCTTTGAGGTCCACGCCCAAGGCCGCACCGAAGTGCTCCCAGAAACCTTCGCTTTGACGCTCGAGCGCTTTCGGCACAGGGGCTGGGGCTGGTTCGGCGGGGGCGTCGATCAGCTCCGGTACCATCAGGCTTTCCATGTCGATGCGCGCGTAGTCGGCGCGCTGACGGGTGTCCTCGATGGACGTGCTCGGGGTGATCAACTCTTCGATTTCCGAGTACACGCGCTCTTGCTGATCAAGGGCGTTCAGCGGATCGAGGTCGAGGAACGCGTCGTCCGGAATGATGCTGCCCGCCGCTTGCGGGCGACCGACTTCCACGTCGAAAGTCGCCGGGTCGCGCACCAGCCGCGCGCGGATCTCGAAATCACCCAGCACGTAGGTGCTGCCATGCTCGATGCGCATCGGTTCGCCCTTGCGCAGGCGTGCGCCGCTCCCGCCATCCTGGACACCGTTGCTGCTGGTGTCGGTCAGGAAGAACGTCCCTTCGCGAAAGCTGATGTCCACATGGTGATTGGACAGATGACGCTTGCGGTCCGGGATGATCCAGTCGCAATCCTCGCCCCGGCCGATCACGCCACCGGCCTGTTTGAAGGTCTTCTGGCACAGCTCCGTGGGCACGAACTGCTTGGTGTTGAGCATTTCGAAAACCAGTTCCATGGTGATACTCCTTGCGGTCACTTGCCGCGATTGACCGCCTGCGGATCACCCAATGGGCGATAGGTGTTGTCGTTGAATTTGTAATTGCCGCTACAGCCGCCGAGGCCGCATAGAACGACGAGGGTCAGCAGGACGGCTTGCCAGTGACGAACAGACATCAGAGGGTCTCCATGGATAGACAAAGCACAAAGCGCCGACCCGTTCGGGCGGCGCTATCAGAAGCGAATGAGGTGAGATCGACGGTCTTTCGCCTAGCCATCGAAGTCACCCAGATTGATGTTCAGGCGCCCGAGGCGGTACAGCAGCGTGCGGCGTGGCAGGCCGAGTTCGCGGGCGGCGAGGGTCTGGTTGCCGTCGTTTTTGCGCAGGCAATCGAGCAGCAGGCTGCGTTCGACCTGCTCCAGGCGTTCGCGCAGGTTCAGGCTGTTGTCTTCCGGCATCGCTTCCATGCGCAGGGAGAAATGCTCGGCCAGCAACTCGCCGCCTTCGCACAGCAGCACCGCGCGTTCGACCAGGCCTTTGAGTTCGCGCACGTTGCCGGGGAACGCATAACCGGACAGGTGATCCAGCGCCGCATCGGACCAACGCACTGCGTCGCGCTGCAAAAACGAGCAAGCCTTGTCGGCGAAATGCCGGGCCAGATCGAGGATGTCGCCTTCGCGCTGACGCAGGGCCGGCAGTTCGATCGGGAATTGTGCGAGGCGGTAATACAAGTCCTCACGGAATTTGCCTTCACTCACCAGCACCGACAAATCCCGGTGCGTCGCGGCGATGATGCGCACATCGATCTTGTGGGTGTCATTGGAACCCAGCGGACGGATCTCGCCTTCCTGCAACACGCGCAATAACTTGGCTTGCAGCGACAACGGCATGTCGCCGATTTCATCGAGCAACAAGGTGCCGCCATTGGCCGCGTCGAACAGCCCGGCGCGGTCGCGATCAGCACCGGTGAACGCGCCTTTGCGGTAGCCGAACAGCTCGCTTTCCAGCAGGTTCTCTGGGAACGCTGCGCAGTTCTGCACGATGAACGCCTGGGACCGGCGCGGGCCGCAGTCGTGAATGGCGCGAGCGACCACTTCCTTGCCGGTGCCGGTTTCACCACGCAGCAGCACGGTGTAAGGGCTGTGCAGGACTTTGCTGATCAGCGAATAAGTCTCGCGCATGGCCTTGCTCTTGCCGATCAGGCCGTAACCACTGGCACTCGGAACGCTGACTTTCATCGGTCGCGCATCACCGGTCGGCTGGCGCAGACGGTGCAGCAAATGCAGTTGGCCGAGCACAAACGAACCCAGTTGACCGAGGGAATCGGCGAAACCTTGCAGGTCGAGGTGCCGGCGACTCGCACACAGCAACAAGCCTTCGACAGCCTTCTGCTGATTGACCAGCGGCACGCACAACAGCGACTGCCAGGGCGTGGCCTGCGGTGGCAGAAAGCTGGTTTCGTGCAGGCTGCCGCTCAGTTCGCCGAGGCTCACCACACGGTTCTGGCACAGGGCGAATTGCAGCAGTTGTTCACCGTTGTAATCCGCCGGCAGGCTCGCCGATTCACGCGGCTGCAGAATGCCGTTCAGGCACTCCGCGTTCATCCCCAGGCACGTGTGGGTCGCGTCCAGCAGATACAGCTGCGTCAACTCGCACCCGCTAAGCTCCGCCACCCCGCGCACGAAATCACCCAGCAGCGCAGCGCCGTCCGCCGCCCGCGACAGGCTGGCGAACTGCGCCAGCAAGGCTTCGGCATACACCAGCGGCTGCGGCACTTGAGTGAACATCACACCCACCTCAGGCGAACTCGCAAGTCACGCTGGCGCCGCCGTCGAGCGTCGCGTGGACACGCTTGAGGCTTTCCCCTGTGGCCATCGCGTCGAGCAAACGGTCGGCCACCAGCGGCAGCACGTGCAAATCAAGCAAGTGGTCGATCAAACGCGCACCGCTGTCGCTTTGGGTGCAGCGCTCGGCCAGGTGATCGACGAGGTCTTGCGAGTAGGTGAAATCGAGCTGACGACGGTTCAGGCGCTCGCCCAGACGACCGAGTTTGATTTCGATCAGCTCGCGCAACACAGGGCCGCCAACCGGGTAGTAAGGCACCACGCGCATGCGCGCCAGCAGCGCCGGTTTGAAGTGTTTGCTCAGCACCGGGCGAATGGTTTCTTCGAGCACTTCGGCGGTCGGCCGCGCGCCGTTTTCGCAAAGCTCGCTGATGCGGTCGCTGCCCAGGTTCGAGGTCATCAGAATCAGCGTGTTGCGGAAGTCGATCTCGCGCCCTTCGCCATCGTTGGCCACGCCTTTGTCGAAGATTTGGTAGAACAGGTTGAGCACGTCAGGGTCGGCCTTCTCGACTTCATCGAGCAGCACGACCGAGTACGGCTTTTGACGTACGGCCTCGGTGAGCATGCCGCCCTCGCCGTAACCGACGTAGCCCGGCGGCGCACCGATCAGGCGCGAGACGGTGTGCTTTTCCTGGAACTCGGACATGTTGATGGTGGTGATGAAACGATCGCCGCCGTACAACAAGTCGGCGAGGGCCAGCGCGGTTTCGGTCTTGCCGACGCCGCTCGGGCCGACCAGCAGGAACACGCCGACCGGTGCGTCCGGTTTGTTCAGGCCGGCAGCGGTGGCGCGCATCGAGCGGTCCAGTGCGTGAACGGCTTGTTCCTGACCACGGATGCGGGTGCGCAGGTCGGTGGCGAAACTGGCGACCTTGGCGTTGTGTTCGCGGGCCAGTTGCGCCAGTGGCACGCCGGTCCAGGCGCTGATCACTTCGGCAACCAGACGCGGGCAGACTTCGAAGCTGACCAAGCGTTCTTTGACCTGAGCATCGGTCAGGGCTTTATGAGTTTCGTTGAGCGCGGCTTCCAGGGTTTCAACGCTTTGCGCTTCGTCCACCGGCAGCGTTTCGATCACGGTGCCTTCGGCGTCTTCCTCGACCGTAACGGTCGGCTCGATGGCAGCGGTTTCCCGAGCCTTGGCCAGTTGCTGACGCAGATCCAACAAACGCTCGGCGAGTTCTTTCTGCTCGGTCCACAGCGTTTCGAGGGCGACCCTTTCGTCCTCGGCCTCGGCCAGACGATCTTCCAGAGCGTCCAGTGCTTCGTGATCGATCAGCAAACCGGCTTCAGCATCACGACGCAGCGCCTGACGCTGACGGCCCCCTTCAGCCAGTTCGCCACGCAGGCGCTCAAGGCTTTCCGGCGCAGCGGCGAGGCTGATGCGTACGCGGGCACACGCGGTGTCGAGCACGTCGACCGCCTTGTCCGGCAGCTGACGACCGGCGAGGTAACGGGCGGACAATTCAGCCGCCGCCACCACCGCGTCATCGCGCAGGTAAATGCCGTGGCTCTTCTCGTAAACCTGAGCCAGGCCACGGAGGATGGTCACCGCTTCGCTGACGGTCGGTTCGTGCAGTTGCACCGGTTGGAAACGACGGGCCAGGGCCGGGTCTTTTTCGAAGTACTTCTTGTACTCCGCCCACGTGGTGGCGGCGATGGTGCGCAACTCACCACGAGCCAATGCAGGCTTGAGCAGGTTAGCCGCGTCGGAACCCCCGGCATTGCCACCCGCGCCGATCAGCGTGTGCGCTTCGTCGATGAACAGGATGATCGGTTTCGGCGAGGCTTTGACTTCGTCGATCACGCCTTTGAGACGACGTTCGAATTCACCTTTGACGCTAGCGCCGGCCTGCAACAGGCCCATGTCCAGCGACAGCAGCTCCACGCCTTTCAAGACTTGCGGCACTTCACCGGCGGCAATGCGCGAAGCCAAGCCCTCGACGATGGCGGTTTTACCGACGCCGGCTTCACCAACCACAATCGGGTTGTTTTTGCGGCGACGGGCGAGGATGTCGACCATCTGCCGGATCGCGCCATCGCGGCACAGCACCGGGTCGAGTTTGCCGTCGCGGGCCTGTTGGGTCAGGTTGTGGGTGAAGCGCTCCAGCAGTGATTCGCCGGGCACGGCAGGCTTACCGGTCGCGGGTTGTTCTTTCTGCGACAGGGCAAATTCTTTCAGGCGCTCGATGTTCAGCTTGGCCAGCAACGACTGATAGCGGCTGCCCGCGTAGCGCATCGGGTTGCGCAGCAGCGCGAGGATCAACGCGGCTTGCTCGACCTGGCTCTGGCCCAGTTCAAGGTTGGCCACCAGCAACGCATCCTGCAGCCACTGCACCAGTTCCGGGGCGAACACGGGGTTGCGCGAGGCGCTGTGCTCGACCCGCGATTGCAACGCGGCGCTCAACTCGCCGGCATCCACTTCGGCGTCTTGCAGCGCGCGTGCGAGCAAGCCTTGCGGGCGCTCCAGCAGGCCCAGCAACAAGTCTTCGACGAGGATCTTGCTGCCGCCACGGGCGACGCAGCGCTCGGCAGAACTTTCCAGATCACGACGGGTTTCGGCGTCCAGCGCCTGGATAAGTTGTTGCAGGTCTACGTTGATCATTGGTCATCTGTCCTTAATGAATTTTGCTGCCCAGGGTCACCACGCCGTCCGCTTTTTCGCGGCCGAGCCAACTGGTCCATCCCAGGCGACAGGCGTTCTGCTCACCGATACGCAGTTCGCGGATTTCTTCCTGGCGCAACACCAGGCGAATGTCGTAATCGAGCGGGTCACGCAGGGTGAACCGCACCAGCGCGCACAGCGGCTGGTAGCCGAAACCGATCGGCAGGAATTCGTGAAAGCGCTGCCAGTCGAGCTCGCGAATGTGAATTCGGAATTTTCCGCTGCGGTCGCGCACGTGTTCGCCCAGCACCAGGTCTTCGCCGAGCAGGCTGTTGGCGCGGCCCAGACGATTGCGCTGCTCGTCGAGAATCTCCACGCGGCGCTCGATGCACTGCTCGATGGTCAATTCGGCGTGCTTGAAGTAGTAACGCAGCACCGCTTCGATCAGCGCCGCCGAGTGCGCCCGCAAGCTGAGCAAACCGAGGTACGGCAGCAGGCGCTTCCAGTTCAGCTCCTGGGCCTTGCGGATCTCTTCGCCGCCGAGACCGATCAACGCGAATAGCTGCGCGGAGAACGGATCGAGCGCGCCGCTCTGGAAGCTGGCGCGGTAGCGATACTTGCGCCAGATCGGCAGCATCAGCCGTTGCAGGCGATGGTGGAACAGGTCGAGGAAGTGGCGGGTCGGGTTGCCGTCTTCGCTGTCGCCCAGCGCCTGCTCGCCGTAGAACGCCGGCAGCGGCGAACCGGAACCGACCAGGCCGATCAGGTTGAAACGCAGGCGCGCGCGCATCTGCCCGTGCTCTTGGAAAAACTCCACGCGATCGACGTCACTGCCAGGGAAACCCAGGCTCGGGTTGGCCTGGAATTCCAGCTGGTCGTACAGGTCGTCTTCGCTCAGGTGCGGGTGGGCCTCGCGCAGCCGGTCAACCACCAGCAGCACGGCCTGAAACAGCGAGTACTCGCGTATTCCTCGGGTCAGTCCGCTTAAAGAAGCGGCTGAAGGCCCATACGTGGTGTCCATTGGTACACCTCTCCTTGTGTACTTTTTACCCGCAGCTCGTGGTACGAATTGAGACTGGCGTAAAGCGCGAAAAACTCGTTGAGAACCGAAGCGAACACGAACAGGTCGCCTTCGCCGATATACCCTTCCGGGTCGATGGTCAGCTCGGTGCGCAACCCGCGAACCGGCAACCCTCGGTGCAGTCGATCGACATGCTGGTGCTTGATCGACTTGAGCCCGCCGAGCAGACGTTTGCTGACTTTTTCAGCGTGTTGGTCGTAATAGCGCGGCAGGTCGTAGGTTTCGAGAATTACCTTCAACGCATTGACGTCGGCCAGCGACAGATAGTTAAGCGACATGTTGCTGATCAGCTTCCAGAGGAAGTCGCGGTTCAGCGGCGGCGCAAAGCTCGAGGTGGCCGGGGTAATGTTGCGGAAACTCAGGAACTCCGGCGTGTCTTCACAAGCCTTGCTGATGTCGCCGAGCTTGAGTTTGCGCGGCAGATTCTGGTTGGTGCACATCAGCTCGATCGACAGGGTTTCATGGGCTTCGGTGTGGCGAATGCCGAAGCTCAGGTACGTGTCGAGGCCTTCGTGCAACAAGGACGAACGCTGGCGAATGCTGTAATGCGGACGGCTGTTGGGCACGTCGAAACTCGGGTCGTGCTCGAAGGATTCGAACGGCACGTATTCCTGATAACCGAGGCCGCCGGGCTTCCAGCCGGTCACGGTTTCCACCGAGAACACGCCGCAGTTTTGCAGATCGAATTCGGCGGGCAGCAGCAGGTATTCGTCTTGCTTGCCGTCGAGGCGGATCGGCAAGGCGTCATGCTTGAACAGGTTGACGATGGGCGTGCAGTAGAGCTTCACGTTGTCCAGTGTCGGGCGCATGCGCATGATGCCGCTCTTGCGAATGTCGAAGCGCAGTTCGAGGCCGCGCATTTGCTTGAGCGTGTCTTCCGGCAGCGCTTTCAGCAGGTCCAGACCGTTGATATCAACGAAGAGGAATTTGTCCTGGAAGGCGAAGTATTCCTGCAAGTAGCGATAGCCACGGAAGGTGTTCAGCGGATACGGGATCAACGCTTCTTCTTCGGCAAAACCCACCGGTTGCACACGGTCGCCGGGCATCTTGAATGCCATCGGCGTGCCGTTGACGCCGTTGATGGGCTTGCCGGCGCCGTCCAGCGGGATCAGCTCGATGCCTTCCAGATTCCGCAACAGGCTGAGGTAAAGCATCTGACTGATGTAACGCTCACCCGCGAAGTGCAGACGCAGGCGGCTCAATTCCAACTCACCGAGGTGACCGTCGGCGCTCATCTCCAGACGCAGACTCAACAGCGAGCCGTCGCCCTTCACCGAGTAATTCAGCGCGGCCAGATCCAGCGGCAAGACTTCGGTTGGGTAGCAGGTGCGGAAGCGGCAACGCACGTCATCGATTGGCACGCTCTCGATCGGCGTGTCGCGCTCGACCATCAACGCAGGCCCGGAGCGCTTCAGCGGGTCGAACTGCAAAATGCTGAACGCCGGCAACGGCCGCATGTAGTTGGGCCACAACAGGTGCATCAGGGAATGGCTGAGCTCTGGCAATTCGTCGTCGAGCTTCTGACGCAGGCGGCCGGTCAGGAATGCGAAGCCCTCCAGCAACCGCTCCACGTCTGGATCTCGGCCGGCCTGACCCAGGAAAGGCGCCAGCGCCGGGCTACGCTCGGCGAATCGACGACCTAACTGGCGAAGTGCGGTGAGTTCGCTTTGGTAGTAGTGGTTAAAGGACACGGGGTACCTTCCTGGTAGTGGAACTCATGAAAAAAACGTCCTGTAGAGCACGACTGTCAGACCTGACACTAAGTCACCCACGACGAGCGGAGTCGGAACATAAGCCATGCGCTGATCATGCAACCGCCCCTTGCATAGAGTTCACAGGCATCGCTTGCCGAATCAGAGCGCGTCTTTCCCAGCGCAGCTCAATGACCTGCGTTACCAGAATCGCCAACAACGTCACACCGCCCTGGGCCACGGTGTAGAAGAGCGCACGCAGCGGGTTGTCCGGCACCATGGTGAACAGAATCCAACTGACCATTACCGAGAGGACGCCCAGCTTGGCCCACAGATTTGGGAACAGCGCGACCACCAGGTTCACCCCGAAAAAAATATAAATGAACATGTAATGAGCAATGCCAATCCCCACGCCACGGGTGGTGAACCCGCCGTTGAACGCTTTATAGGCAACGACAACAACGTCATTCAGGAACACGTAGGCGATGCATCCAGCAGCATGGAAAGCCAAGCACATGGCAAAGCGGACGTAGATGTTCATGCTGGCTTCAGGTTCCCGTACCAGGTGCCCGCCGTATGGATGGCGACAACACAAGCCAAAACAATGAGACACAGGAGGCGATGCATGCGCGATTCCCGAACACGCCTGTTCAAGGCAGTGATGAGCAGCGTCAGACTCGCCAATGCCAGACAGCCGAACAAATCACTGTCAGCAACTACGGCTAAATACTCCTGCAAATCCATCAATCCCATAATCACTGGCCCTTCAATTCTTCAGCCGCAAGTTCAACGTTCATTTGATGAACTATTGCCACTTTCCGCGTCTGGTTACTCTTTACTGTCATCTAACGGCGCGCATTCTGAAATATTCCAACCTTCATACCCGCTTGAAGTTGGATAAATCGCATGACCATTAACCCATTGCGAGCGCTCATCTGTCGTAAACTCATTCTGCCAAAGCAGCCACTCAGACGACTTCAGCAGTTCTCCTTTATCGGTATACACCCGAAAAAAAGCTTCGCTGGTGAACAGTTTCACGAATTTCCCAACGACACCAAATTTCGAATACTTGGGGATATATGAATTAATATAACAAGTCTTCGAGTCATTCCAGGTTGTTGAATAAACCATAGCTGCCGCAGCAGCTCCTTGCTTAACATACAACCAAATGGAGCCCATCGCGCATAGCACAAAAACAATAAAAACCAGGGTTAACGGTATTTTTTTCATAATTACTTAGATCCAGAGCGCGACAGATACTCATCAAAATCGATGGGTCCAAGATGAATAATGAAAGACACGTCATACAACTTAACAGTCGTATAGATCATCAAATCACCACCCTTCTTATGTAGTTTTCGATACCTATTAAAATGACCGTTGGTGACTTTGTAATATTCAACACCTGATTTTTCAATCACTGCAGGCTCAGTAAAATAGTCAATCGGGCCTGGCCGGATTACTCCCTCAGGCGACCAGTAGCCCAGCAGCTGGTCATCCCCAACGTTGAGAAAATCGTAGGTATCTCGAACATAAAGCCCAACTTGCTCAACCTCAATCGCGGGAAATCCATGATCATTCTCGATAGTCCGAAATTTAGTGGCCGCGACCTTAATTACAAATGTTCCCAGTGCACCGTATACGTCGTCCAACGCATCAGTTGCTTTCTCCCAGTCCGACGCCCCAAACCTGATCAGGTTGAACTGAGAAATATCTTCCAACTCAATGGCGGTTTTATCGCTGTAATCCAGATATGCGCCTTTAAGCTTTTTCGACTTTGCGTCTAACAGCCCAAGTCGCTGAAGGCGAGTCATTAATACAACCAAGCCCCTCGAAAGCTCATCAAGCGAGCCTTTAACTCTACCGGCACTTCCGTTGAATTCTGATGTTGAGGAAAAATCAGAAATATACTCATCAACCTTCGGCTTCACACGATCTGACGCGGTAAACAACCACTCGAACGGTATATCGGTTATCAGCTTTTCCGCACTCAAGGTACTCGCTGAAACATCGCCTTGTTTAACCGCCTTTGGCAGCTCATAGGGAGCACCGGAGAACCACTTGTTCATGACACGAGCGGAAACCGTCCACCCCAACTTGGCCATAACTTTAGGGATTGAGGAAAGCGGAAACATCTTGGCTTGAACGTTCTGGCCTTCTTTATTTTGAGCTGGGGTCAATGGTGCGGCAATCGGTGCGGGCATAACATGAACCTCAATAAATGGCGATGGAGCTTTGGGGCTCTAACAACAAAGTGACCCCTTCAGCAATCGAGGAGCCAATGACCGAGGTTTTGCCTGCACTATCCGTAACACCGGTTATTTCTTTTCCTGAGTCTGTACGGATTGTGTAAGCGCGATCCGCAACCGGTTGACCTGTTTCCGGATCAGTCACAACGAAGTGCTCGGTGAACGGCCACTTGATATCCACCGGCACCGGCGCCACAAACGGCACCGGCGAATGCGAGTTCCCGATAATCACCGTCCCGGCCCCGGCCGTAACCTTGTTGCCATGCGTCCCAACGGAATCCACCGTCGCAGCCGCTTTCCCGTTGATCAAAACCGTCGTCGCCAACCCGCCCGACATCGCACCACCACACGCCGAGGCATCGCCTTGGCGGGCGGCCGCGAGGCCGTCGAAGAAGACGTCGCCGGAACCGGCGGCGATCGGGTTGGTGCCGTGGCCGGGGAGCGGGCAAGCGGTGGGGTCGGATACGCGGGCTGCGGGTTTGCCGGACATACGAATCTCCTTAGTTGACCTTGACTTGACCGCTGCCATCCAGGCGCGCGGCGAAACTGACCTGACGCTTGAAACCATCAACTTCCAGCAGGCCTTCGATGCTGAAGGACAGGCGAAGCTGATCGTGTTCACGCGGCAGTGAAATGACACGCACATCGCTCAGACGTGGTTCGTAGGCTTCGATGAAGCTTTCGATGGCCAGGCGGGCCTGACTCAGGGAGTCGTGCAGGCTCAGGCGCATGTCATTGAGATCGGGTAGCCCGTAATCGGACAGCGTTTGCACGCTGCCCGCACGGGTGCTGAGCATCTTGGCCAGATGGGCAGCCACGGACGCCATGGCGGAAACCTCGCGGCTCCAGCCGACGCGTTTGTCCGCGTCGCCACCCAGGCGTTCGAAAAGGCTGCCGTATCCAGTCATGAGTTAGGCTCCGCTTACTCTTTGTCCAGCTTGCCAACCAGCGACAGGGTGAAATCGGCACCCATGTACTTGAAGTGCGGACGCACGTTCAGGCTGACGCGGTACCAGCCAGGCTCGCCTTCGACATCGCTGACGATGATCTGGGCAGCGCGCAGTGGACGACGGCCACGGACTTCGGCGCTTGGGTTTTCCTGGTCGGCCACGTACTGGCGGATCCACTTGTTGAGTTCCAGCTCGAGGTCGGTGCGTTCTTTCCACGAACCGAGTTGCTCGCGCTGCAGCACTTTCAAGTAGTGAGCCAGGCGGTTGACGATCATCATGTACGGCAGTTGGGTACCGAGCTTGTAGTTCAGCTCTGCCGCCTTGCCTTCTGCGCTGATGCCGAAGAACTTCGGCTTCTGCACCGAGCTCGCGGAGAAGAACGCCGCGTTGTCGGAGCCTTTGCGCATGGTCAGGGAGATGAAGCCTTCCTCGGCCAGTTCGTATTCACGACGGTCGCTGACCAATACTTCCGTAGGAATCTTGGTTTCGATTTCGCCCATGCTTTCGAAGTGGTGCAAAGGCAGGTCTTCAACCGCGCCACCGCTCTGCGGGCCGATGATGTTCGGGCACCAGCGGAATTTGGCGAAGCTGTCGGTCAGCTTGGTGCCGAACGCGTAGGCGGTGTTGCCCCACAGGTAGTGCTCGTGGCTGTTGGCGACGGTTTCTTTGTACACGAACGATTTGACCGGGTTTTCTTCCGGGTCGTACGGGTTGCGCAGCAGGAAACGCGGCACGGTCAGACCAACGTAACGGGAGTCTTCCGACTGACGGAAGCTCTGCCATTTAGCGAATTGCGGGCCTTCGAAGTGATCCTTCAGATCCTTCAGGTCCGGCAGGCCGGTGAAGCTTTCCAGGCCGAAGAATTTCGGGCCGGCCGCGGCAATGAACGGCGCGTGGGACATACAGGCAACGCTGGACACGTACTGCATCAGCTTCACGTCTGGCGAGCTTGGGGACATGAAGTAGTTAGCGATGATCGCGCCCACAGGCTGACCACCGAACTGACCGTATTCCGCGGTGTAGATGTGCTTGTACAGGCCAGCCTGCATCACTTCCGGCGAATCTTCGAAATCGTCCAGCAGGTCTTCTTTGGAGACATTGAGGATTTCGATCTTGATGTTTTCGCGGAAGTTGGTGCGGTCGACCAGCAACTGCAGGCCACGCCACGACGATTCCAGGGACTGGAAGTCCGGGTGGTGGAGGATCTCGTCCATCTGACGGCTGAGCTTGGCATCGATCTCGGCGATCATGCGGTCAACCATGGCTTTCTTGACCGGCTCACCGTTGTTCTGCGGCTTGAGCAGCTCTTCGATGAAGGCCGACACACCGCGCTTGGCGATGTCGTAGGCTTCGTCGTCCGGCGTCAGGCGGGTTTCGGCGATGATGCTGTCGAGAATGCTGTATTCGCCGTTCTCGTTACTCTTTTGCTGCGCTGCACTCGTGCTCATGTTGGCTTCCTTGGCTGATGGAGACTCAGGCGTCCTGGGCGGCGGCGTTCAGGCCCAGCTCACCCAGTACGCGACCGCGGGATTCGTCGTCGGCGAGAACGCCTTCGATGGCTTTGCGGAACGCAGGCGCGTTACCCAGCGGGCCTTTGAGGGCCACCAGCGCGTCGCGCAGTTCCATCAGTTTTTTCAGCTCGGGCACTTGCTCGACCAGCGAGGCCGGGTTGAAGTCCTTCATCGAGTTGACGCGCAGTTTCACGGCCAGTTCTTCAGTGTCACCTTCTTCCTGAAGACGGTTCGGTACGCTCAGTGTCAGCTGCAGTTCTTGCTTGGCCAGCACTTCGTCGAAGGTCATTTTGTCGATGCTGATCGGCTTGCGATCTTCGACTTTGCGTTCGTCCTTGCGGTGGGTGTAGTCACCGATTGCCAGTAGTTTCAACGGCAGTTCGATCTCTTCCTGGGCACCACCGGTGGCAGGTTTGAACGTGACGTTGATGCGTTCCTTGGGGGCTACCGAGCCTTCTTTGGCCATGGCTTTTCTCCTTGCGGTTGTGGCCCTGGGGCCTATTCGAGTACCACTTCGAGATCGAGGTGGCACAGCCTGCGATAAATCTCTTCCTTGCGTTCACGTACGGCATGGTTCTGCGGCAACAACTCGCAGCAGCTATGCAGTAAATGCAGCACTTCCAGCGCAAGATCGGGCTCCCAGGCGTGCAGGCCTGAGTCCTGTAATGTTTGGTCGAGGGTTTCGAGTTGGGTCTTGGCCAGTTCGTATTTCTTGGCCATGAAGCACAGCCGCGCGAGGGCGAACTGCCAGAAGAACCGCACGCGCCCGCCATGGGCGCTTTGCAGGCCCTGCTTGAGAATTTGCACAGCAGCCTTGAGGCCGTCCTTGCGCAGAATCGGCAGAACCTCTTCGAGGGCCAGTTCCCAAGCGGGTTGGGTGTCGGCGACTTCGACCTTGCGCGGCGCACTGGCGCTTTGCAGGTGTGGCATGACGTTGGCGCTGATCCAGGCGCGGGTGGCCGGGTCGGCAAACGGAGCGCCGTCATGGAAGCGCAATTCGACGATGCCAGGCAGGCGCTGAACCAAAAGCGCGAAGTGGATTTCCACTTCGCGCATTGCCATGTCGGCGTTCAATGCCTGGAGGCATTCCCAGACCATTCGCTGGCCATCGAACCAGAACGGCGCCTTCGCCAGGCTCGCCTCCAGTTCCACCAACAGGTCAGCGTATTTGCCCTGGTCGTAACGGTCCTGATAGGCCTTGAGCTTGTCGGCGGGCAAGCCGCGCAGCACGGTGATCTGCTCGGCATTACGTTCGGGGACAGCGTCGATGGGCAACCACAACAGCGTGCGATTGAGGCGCAGGGCACGCAGGTCGGTGGCTTTCTGCTTGAGCCACCAGGCGCACAACGGCCGGGCGCTTTCTTGCTGCGCGCGCAGGGCTTTGTGGGCTTCTTTTTCGTTGTCGATCGGCGCGCCGGGCGTTAAAAGTTGCGTCGCGACTTGTTTGACCTGAGCCACGGCCGCACCGACCACGCCTGGTTCCGGCTGGTTGTCGGCGGCGCGTTGCACCATGTTTTTCAGACGGCGGGAGATTGGCAGCAGCAACGGCGCGTCGTCACCCAGGTGCTCGGTGCACGCGGCGTCGAGGCCTTCCAGGTGTTCCACCAGACGGCGGAACATCGGCAACTGCTCTTTAATCGCGACGTTTTCGGTCAGCACCTGCTCAAGACGCGGCACCAGCCAACTGATCGCAGCGGAGCGCGTGCGGGCCTTGTTCGGGTGGACTTCAGCCCAGTGGTTTTCGCACAGGTGATGCAACAAACCGAGGCCGGCGAGCAGGCCTTGAAAGGATTCGCGCTGATACAGGGCCCAGGTCAGCCAGGCGCCGACGCGTAAGTCCTTGGATTGGGTGCGCAACAGGTTTTCGCTGGTTTCACGGATTTTCAGCCAGTCGATCTGACCGCTTTCGTGCATGGACGAAGCTTTCGCCAGCTCGCTTTCCAATGCCTCATATTCGCTCGAAAAGCGAACATCCTCGCCCGCGAAATTCTCTTTGGAAACAGAGGCTTTTGCGAGATCGAGGTAATGAGCAGAAAGTTTGCTTGAGTAGGACATCCATGGCCTTTAGTTTGGATTACGGTCATACGCTCATTGGAGTTCCAACGGCGTGAGACAGAATCAAAGAGCTGCGAAATTTCTCATCCAATTGAGATCGTGCTCTTTCAAAGTGGGCGCATCGTACTCACGATGATGGCCACTAGCAAGCACCCGATTAAACAATAAGACGAAGCGCGTTTATCTCTCGTAGGAGATCTCCCTATATGTAGCAAGGGGATCCCTGATGTCAGTTTAATAATTCAGCGCTCGACCCAACGTCCTGAAACCTTTGAGGTAGAGGCCTCCGCTTCTTTCACCTGAATAAACCGCATATTCATTGCCGATTGCTCCCTTTGGCAGGCGCGCAGCATGCCAAAAACTAAAAAATATAAATGTAGGAGCATTCCGAAATGTTACGGCATCGATGAATAAAACGACGAGTGACAACTGCCGATAAGAAAAGTGCCATCACTATGATGGCCACTTTGAACTTAAAACAAAGTTCCAAAATGGAACTTCGGGTATCTGGGAAATATCACACCACTCTTCAAGATCCTTCCTACATCAATACTTTGCATGCCTTGTTAGCGTGCCCGGCATTTTGGCGACTTAATCCGGGCACGTATGGCCCGGTTTCGCCGATTTTTTCTTTCAGCTTAAGGACGAGCGACTACGAAGCAAAAGGATAAGCGCATGCTTGCATCGGCCAATCTTGCCCAGTTCACCCTCCTGATCCCGACGATTCGCAACGACTTCAAAGTGCTGGCCTTCGAAGGCACGGAAACCATCAGCGCCTTGTATTCGATTCAGGTCGACCTGGTCAGCGAGCATCCGGATTTCGATCTGGAAAGCTTGCTCAACCAACCCGCCTTTCTTCAATTCGGCCTCAACGGCGAGGGCATTCATGGCCATGTCACCAGGGTGTCCGTGGGCGAAGTCGGCAAGCGCCTGACCCGCTATCGCATGCACCTGGTGCCCGCGCTGCATGACTTGCAGTTCAGTCACGATCAGCGAATTTTCCAGGGCCTGACGGCGCCGCAAATCATCGCTCAGGTACTCAAGGGGCACGGCATTCAAGCCGATGCATTTAGCTTCCACGTCAGAACGAGTCCCGAGCGCGAATACTGCACCCAATATGGGGAAAGTTGTTTTGAGTTCGTCCGGCGACTGTGCGCCGAGGATGGCATTGCGTGGCATCACCAGCACTCCCGGGATGGCCATGTGCTGGTGTTCAGCGATGATCAGACCGCCTTTGCGAAATTGGGCGGAACGCCCTACCTGCAAGGCGCCGGCATGGTGGCGGAGCATCCGGTCGTCAGCCAATTTTCCATGCGTTACAGCACTCGCCCCAGCAAAGTCACCCGCCGAAACTACGACCCGAAACACCCGAGCTTGCTGCTGGAAAGTCGCTTCATCGTCGAGTTCAGCCCCGAGCTTGAAGACTATCGTTACCCGCTGTTTTTCGAGACCGAAAAGCACGGTAAACAGCTCGCCCGACAAGCACTGGAGCGGCACCGCGCCGACTATCAATTGGCCGAGGGCAAAAGCGATCAACCGTGCCTGCGCAGCGGCCACTTTTTCAGCCTGACGGATCACCCACGCGCCACGTACAACGACCTGTGGCTGTTGCTCAGCGTTACTCATATCGGAAAACAGCCGCAGGTGCTGGAAGAGTCAATCACCGACGCGGAGGGGAGTTTTACCCAGGGCTACCAAAACAGCTTCTGCGCGATTCCCTGGGACGTGTTTTATCGGCCGCCGATGCCCGCACAACGCCCCGTGCTCGTCTGCCAGACCGCCCGTGTCACCGGGCCTGTAGGGGAAGAGATCTACTGCGATGAAGACGGTCGCGTCAAAGTCGAATTCCATTGGGACCGCGCGGAGCACAACAGCGAACAAAGCAGTTGCTGGCTGCGGGTGGCGTCCAGTTGGGTGGGGGATCATTTCGGCGCGGTGACCATTCCGCGCATCGGCATGGAAGTCCTCGTCACCTACCTCGAAGGCAATCCAGATAACCCTCTCATAACCGGTTGCCTGATCAACAAGGTCACACCGGCGCCCTACCCCTTGCCCGAAAACAAAACCAGAACCGTGCTGCGCAGCCACAGCTCGCCGCATACCGGTGGCTTTAACGAACTGTCGATCGAAGACCGCGCCGGGCTGGAGTTGATCTACCTGCGAGCACAGCGGGACATGGAGCAGAAGGTCGGGAACGACAGTCGACTGGACGTGGGGAATGAGCGTCGGGAAACCATCAAGGGCAACAGCATCGCGGTGCTCGGCGCGGAAGAACATCGCACGGTTACGGCGGATAGAAAGGTTCAGCTCAAGGCCAATGACTATCTGCAAATTGCCGGGAGTAGCCACAACCAGATTGGCGAAGCGTGGGTGGTTGAGGCCGGTGAGCACGTTCACATCAAGGCTGGCGCCCATCTGGTGCTGGACGCGGGCGCCAGCATTACGTTGAAGGCCGGTGGTCACCACGTCGTGATCGATGCGGGTGGAGTGTTCAGCAGTAGCGAGGTTGAGGTCGGTGGTTCGCCGGGAACGGGGATGGCGGCGCATGCGTTGTTGCCGGGGACGGTCGCGGGGTTGTTGGCGGCGGTTGTGCCTGAGCCCCCGTCGTCGGAAGAGAATGAGTCGGATGAGCTGGAGGAGGAGGAAGAAGAGGTTGAAGAAGAAGGAATTACTTTACGTATTGGGGTGTTTTTTGATGGGACTGGGAATAATCGGTCCAACAGTGAAATGGTTGCCGGGTGTTATGCGCGGGATGTGAATCTGCTGGAGGAGGCTGAGGATATTCTGCAGTTTTGTCAGGCGAGGGGTTATGACGGCAAGGGGAATACACCGGATAACAGCTATGGGAATGACACGAGTAATGTGGCGAAGTTGTATGAGCTGTACACCGATGACAGTAAGCGGTTATTGGCTGTTGAAGAAACCATCGGGTACATCCCCGTTTATCTGGATGGCATCGGTACTAGCAGTGGCGAACAGGATTCACTTTTTTCACTAGCAACCGGCGTGGGTGAACACGGTGTATCAGCGCGGGTTGCGCAGAGTCCAACGCTTATTCTCGAAAGGGTTGAACAGTTCAAGCGATCCAATCCTGATCGAAAGGTTGAACGTGTCGAGTTCGATATCTTCGGTTTCAGTCGCGGTGCCGCAGCTGCGCGGCATTTTGCCAATGAAGTACAGAAAGGAGAGAAGAGTCCATTGGCGGCGCAGCTACCCGCCAATGCTACGTTGTTTACCGAGGAGTTTTCCTGGCGCGCCAACACCGATGCCTCTATCAACTTTATCGGCATTTTCGACACCGCTGCTGCAGTAGGCAGCGTGTCTGACGGCGACTTTAGCGTCCACGACGCCAATAACCCCGGGGTCAATTTGTACTTGGCACCCGATGTGGCAAAAAAGGTCGTGCATTTAGTGTCGCGGGACGAGCGCCGCCATAACTTTTCACTCAACAGCGCCGGCGCTGCTGATATCGAGCTGCCCGGCGTCCACTCCGACTTGGGTGGAGGGTATATACCCCACGTCATTGAACGAGTTTTGCTTAGCAAGCCGCGCTGCAGCCGCGACATGGAACTTTACGTGCCTTCCACAGCGTCAACCGCCTATCGTTGGGCTCAGCAAGAGCTAGGTCGCCTTCAGGATCAACTCAATCTGTATGGGCTGACATTGGAGGTGAAAACTTGGGCGGTGGAGATGATCAACAACGCAAAAGGCGACAGATCCAATTCGAAGAATGTCTATGCGGCGGTCCACAGCGAGCGGATTGTGCGCAACGATTTGGCGTTGGTTTACCTGCGAATCATGCGCGAGTTGGGGGCCAGGCACGACGTCCCGTTCAAGGTCATTGACGAAGAGGATCAGACGTACGCATTACCAACAGAGCTGAAACCGATTGCCGAAAAATTGATGGTTTATGCGTTAGGCGAAACTCGCCGCACGAGCCTGAGCCTCGACGAAGAGGAGCTGCTGTACCGCCGCTATATCCATCTGTCTGCGAAATGGAACGCAGCCAAAGGCTGGAACAATAGTGACCTGAACATCGTGTTTATCGATCGCCCCGCCGAAAACTATAAACGCGTGGTGCATCCCAATGCATAGGTGCTCACCCTTGCTTAAGTCCGGCTTTGCGTTGCTATTTGTGTTGTTGGGAGGATGTGCCTCTGTCGAGAGCAGATCATTACCTTATGACGCATGGAGCCTAGATTTTTTTTCGCCTGACTATATGGAAGTCTGGATCGAAACGGCCGGTGTCGTTGATATTAATGAGCGCGTGTTCCTTCGCGCGGGCAGCGGTATACCGGCTATGGGGTATCCACGAGCCATGAGCAAAGGCGTACCGTCCGAGTTCAGAGGTAAGCCAGCGGGATGGCGAGAAGATCCTGGAGGAAAAGGCCGGTATGTTACCGGGGCTGACCTGCCTCGTTTGGTCTATGTGCGCTGGCAGTCCATGGCAGAACCGCAGACCTACGGGGCCTACATCGAAATCCCCGAATCTGCGCGGAACACCATGCTCAAGGGTGAAAGAGCTTATTGCGGCGCGGTAGGCAAATGGAAAACCGATTACCGAAAGTTTTTGACTATCGGCCTGGCGCCAGGAGGAATCGCCAAGGTGTGGTTAGGTGGGCCTTGTCTTAAATCGACCGAAGTCACTCGAGTCCAAGGCACGATCAGTCCCAAAGGCCCCTACGGGGGAACGTCCAATGGAAAACATCGGCCGCTTTCAGAAGAGTCAAAAGCCTATATCGAAAAGTTCGGAATCCCCTATGGAAGTTGGTAAGGAACATCAAGATCGCAATGATTAAACATCGCCAGAGAGCGCTTGTTTAAAACGCCTCAAGGTTACGTCCTGCAAGCTACAACACCTTGCGCCGTTGCCTACGGCTACGCCAGAATCCGCCGGCTTGTGCGCTTTGGGGTCGGTCGGTAACTTGGTTCGTGTCACTGCTCATCAGTGATCGGGTTTAGTCGCTCGCTGGTAATTGAAGATGCACAAGCGTCCGTCAGGCAGGTATTTCCAACCTGCATTTGATGGTGGCTGTGCGTAGGGCACCTTCGGGTGCGCCGGCTTCTTCAATTCCCCGGTCCGACTAACCTGCGTACAGCTGCCACCCCTTCGTTTAGTCGGCGAAGTGGTGTCGGCATCATTCAAGGAATTGAAGATCATGTTCAAGGTAACTCCCAACCCGCCAGACACCGACCCAATCTCCCCATACGAAAGCCCCGACTCAAACAAACTCAACGAAGCCGCCGAACGCGCCCTCGACCATCACTTCCCGCCAGCCGAACCAAAACCACCGAAACGCAACGGCCAACTCTTCAGCGTCTGCCCGGGCATCAACACCGAAGCCCTCCTCGCCAACGCCTCGGAAGACCTGCTGTCCATCAGCGCCATCGCCGCCGACCTTGCCGACGATGTGGACGGTTCACGCCGCTCCGTAGCCCTGGCGCTTAGCCGCATGGCCGACGGGGTGCATTTGTTGGTGGAGCGTGCGCTGGATCATCTGGATGAACCCGAGATGGCAGCGATTTTTGCCAAGCAACAACTCCGCGTCGATTGACCTGTAGGAGCCGGCTTGCTGACGATGGCGGTGTGTCAGGCGACTTCAATGTTGATTGGTAAGCCGCTATCGCCAGCAAGCCGGCTCCTACAATGAATGTTGTCATCCGAAAAATGGGTACGCCCTCCAAATGGCATGCCCTTTTTTACCCCTGCCTCGCTGCGCGGGAAGTTTCGGGTGATTCGCCTTTCGCACTAACTGTAGGAGCCGGCTTGCTGGCGATGGCGGTGTGTCAGGCGACTTCAATGTTGATTGGTAAGCCGCTATCGCCAGCAAGCCGGCTCCTGCGAGGGTCTTGTGTAGTCTGATCCGTGGGTGACCGGCATGACCTTCGCGACCACAAAAAAATGGGCACCCAACCCAGTTGGCGTGCCCATTTTTTATTCCGCTCCCGCGCTACGCGGGAAGTCGGTCGGTGTTACGGATTAACGCTGTCTTTCAATATCTATAGAAGAAAACGTTTCATTACCATGCGAATGAGCTTTGACCCACTGTCCAAGGCCACTCCAAGGCAACGCTAAAGTATCGCGCGTGCATCCGCGTTTCAAATTGCCGCGAAAACACAAATTAATCGCATAAAGCCACCATTTCAGTACGGTTTTGAAACGCCTAGAACAACCAGGTTGGCATGCTGTTCATGATGCACGACAGCAATGACTGCAAAATTGCACTCACCTTGACTCCCCGTTTGCATTCGAGCTGACTAGTCATTTGCATTCGTTCTGACCACCGATTGCATCGGATTTGACCAGCACGCTTTATAACCATGATCGGCAGAGAGCGGCCAAAAGCGGCCCCACGCTCCGCGGCTGCCACAACCTAAGGCGGACGCTCCTGATGGGCACCCTCGGGTGTTAGACTTGCGCTTTTGCCCCTACTCCAAGGTGTTGTTGCGTGAATACGGAAAATCATTCCCAGACGGCCGCCTTTCTCTGGTCGATTGCCGACCTGCTGCGTGGTGATTTCAAGCAGTCTCAGTACGGTCGCATCATCCTGCCATTCACCCTGCTTCGGCGCATGGAGTGTGTGCTGGCGTCGACTAAGGATGCCGTGATTCGCGAGTCCTACGCCCAGGAAGGTCGCCCAGACACCGTACGTGAAATGTATATGCTGCGTGCAGCAGGCGGCCTGCAGTTCTTCAACGCTTCGCCACTGACCCTCGGCGCTGTGTCCGATACCCAGACCTCGCCCGATGTGATGAGCTACGTGCAGTCCTTCAGCAAGGACGCTCGCGAGATATTCGAACACTTCCACTTTGAAGACTTTGTTCAGCAGCTAGCCAGCGCTAACCTGCTCTATCAGGTTGTACAACGATTTGCTGCCACCGACCTGAGCCCCGAGCGCATCAGCAACTTCGGCATGGGCATCATCTTCGAAGAGCTGATCCGCAAGTTCGCCGAAAGCTCCAACGAAACTGCGGGTGAGCATTTCACCCCGCGCGATATCGTGCACCTCACCACTTCGTTGGTGATTACCGATCAAGACCACAAACTCGCGCCCAATAGCATCGTTACCATCTATGACCCAACGGCGGGTACGGGTGGATTTCTGTCCGAGGGTGATGAGTACATCCAGTCCATCAGCGAAAAAGTCAGCGTATCCCTGCACGGCCAGGAGCTGAATCCCGAGTCGTACGCCATCTGCAAAGCGGACATGCTAATCAAGGGCCAGGACGTGGCCAGCATCAAGCTCGGCAATACCCTATCTAACGACCAATTGGCCAACAAGCACTTCGACTTCATGCTCAGCAACCCGCCATTCGGCGTGGAATGGAAGAAGGTGCAAAAGCAGATCACCGACGAGTACAGACTCAAGGGTTTCGACGGCCGCTTCGGCCCCGGTCTGCCACGCGTGTCCGACGGCTCGCTGCTGTTCCTCCTGCATCTAGTCAGCAAGATGCGTGACCCGCGCGACGGTGGCTCGCGCATCGGCATTATCCTCAACGGCTCGCCGCTGTTCACCGGCGGCGCGGGGTCGGGCGAGTCGGAGATTCGCCGCTACCTACTGCAAAACGACCTGATTGAAGCCATCGTCGCGCTACCGACGGACATGTTCTACAACACCGGTATCGCCACCTACGTGTGGATTTTAAGCAACCACAAGGCCGGAGCACGCAAGGGCCTGGTACAGCTGATCGACGGCAGCCAGCACTTCGCCAAAATGCGCAAATCCCTTGGCAGCAAGCGGCAATTCATCAGCGACGAGCAGATTGACGAGCTGGTACGCCTGTATGGCCGTTTCGAGCAAACCGCGCAGAGCAAGATTTTTCCGATTGAAGCCTTTGGCTACCGGCGAATCACCGTCGAGCGCCCGCTACGCCTGAACTTCCAAACCAGTGCCGAGCGCATCGCAAAAGTGTTGGAAGATAAAGCTATTAAAAAGCTTGGCAGCACCGCCCAGCAACAGTTGATCCAGGCCCTGCAAGCGATAGAAGACAGCGTGCTGCATCGCAACCGCGAGCAGTTCACCAAGCTGCTGAAAAAGACCCTGAGCGACCAAGATGTGTTCCCCGCCACGGCGGAACTAAAAGCGCTGCTGAATGGACTGAGCGAGCGCGACCCCGAAGCGGATATCTGCAAAACCAAGGGCCAGCCTGAGCCGGACACTGCCCTGCGCGACAACGAAAACGTGCCGCTGGGCGAGTCGGTGTATGACTACTTTCAACGCGAAGTCATCCCCCACGTGCCGGACGCCTGGATCGACGAGAGCAAAACCGACGCTCAGGACAGCGAGGTCGGCCTTGTTGGTTTCGAGATTCCCTTCAATCGTCACTTCTATGTATTCCAGCCGCCGCGCCCCCTGGAAGAAATCGACCGCGACCTCAAAGCCTGTACTGACCGCATCAAGCAGATAATCGAGGGGCTTTCCACGTGAGTTTTTCTTCCTATGGGGATTACAAAGACACTGGCTTACCTGAGCTTGGAGCGGTTCCGGCGCATTGGGATGTATCCCCTTTGAAGCATATTGTGGAAGACCCAATCACTGACGGTCCTCATGAAACACCTGAGTTCATTGCTGACGGTATCCCATTCGTATCTGCAGAAGCTGTTTCGACGGGTGAGATAAATTTTTCAAAATCCCGATTTATTTCTCAGGCGGATCATGACCGCTATTCAAAAAAATACAAACCTCATAGAAACGATATTTTTATGGTGAAGTCCGGAGCTACTACCGGCGTGGTGGCTCTTGTTTCTACTGATCAGGATTTTAATATCTGGTCGCCATTGGCAGTTGTACGGTGCTCTCGGTTAGCTTTACCTCGCTACGTACTACAAGCAATGAGATCTCGTAATTTTCAAGAGAGCGTTAGGCTTAATTGGAACTATGGGACGCAGCAAAATATTGGAATGTCAGTACTCGAAAACCTACGCATTCCTTTACCTCCAATTGTTGAGCAAACCCAAATCGCCCGTTTCCTCGACTACCAAACTGCCCGCATCGATGCCCTGATCGAACAGCAGCAGCGCCTGATCGAACTGCTCAAGGAAAAGCGGCAGGCCCTGATCTCCAACGCCGTCACCAAAGGCCTCGATCCCTCAGTACCAATGAAAAACTCCGGCGTAGAGTGGCTCGGAAAAATCCCCTTCAACTGGACATTACCGAAGCTGGGGCATCTGGCGCGGGTAATAAACGGCTCAACACCTAGTCGAGATAATAACGAATATTGGAGCAACGGAGATATTCCTTGGGTAGCCTCAGGCGCATTGAACGACTACCAAATCAATTCCGCCTCCGAGTTCATTACTAAAAAAGCACTCGCCGAGTGCTCAGTAGAAATAGTCCCGCGAGGAGCAGTTTTAGTCGGGCTTGTTGGACAAGGTAAGACTCGGGGTTTGGCTGCCCTTCTAAATATTGATGCTACGATAAATCAGAATGTTTGCGCTGTTATTCCTAACTTGCAAAAAGTTTTGTCAGAGTTTCTGCACCTTTACCTTCACAGTCTTTATGAGCCTATGAGAGATTTTGGTCGTGGAGCAAATCAGGCGGCACTGAATTGCGAACTCGTTTCAGCATTGCGTATTCCTCTACCGACTCTGGAAGAGCAGTCTAAGATCATTCAATTCGTAGCACATAGGCTGAGCGTATTCCAAACCTTAGAAGCTCACGCCCAGAGCTCAATTGCTTTGATGCAAGAACGCCGTTCCGCTCTAATCTCCTCCGCCGTCACCGGCAAAATTGATGTGCGCGGCTGGCAGTCGCCGGTTAGTGCACCTTCCCGTGAATTAGAGCAAGAGGCCGTGTAATGGCGGATAGCAAGGAAGCGCAATTCCAGCAGGACATTATCGGCGCCTTGGCCGCCCTAGGATGGCTGGTGGGCACGGCCAGTGGTTACGACCGCCGCACGGCGTTGTATACCGAAGATGTACTGGGTTACTTAAAGGACGCCTGGCCGGAGCGCTGGGACAAGTTCGCCAAGGCCAACCCCAATGCCCCAGAAGAGGTTCTGGTGCAGAAGCTCGTGCGCGAACTGGAGCAGAGCGGCACCCTGGATGTGCTGCGTCATGGTTTTAAGTTGCCAGCGGTGAAGGTGGAGCTGTGCAGCTTCCAACCCGACCATGTCATGAACCCGGATACCTTGAAGCGCTACCAGTGCAATCGCCTGCGCGTGGTGCCGGAAGTAGCCTACTCTCCGCATGCACGTGAAACAGGAAGCAGCGGGCAAAGCTACAATCCTCGGTTAGATCTCGTGCTGTTCGTCAACGGCATCCCCACCGCCACGCTGGAGCTGAAAAGCGTATTCAAGCAGTCGGTCGAGAACGCCAAGCGCCAGTACCGTGACGACCGCCCGGTGAAAGACCCGCTGACGCGTAAGCCCGAGCCGCTGCTGACCTTCAAGCGTGGTGCGCTGGTGCATTTCGCCGTAGGGCAGAATGAGGTGGCGATGACTACGAAGCTGGCGGGTAAGGACACCTTCTTCCTGCCCTTTAACCTCGGCAGCGAGGAAGGCGGTGCTGGCAACCCAATGCCTGCCGACGATAGCCAGTACGCCACCGGCTACCTGTGGCAACGGCTCTTGCAGCCAGATGCCTGGCTCAAAGTACTTGGGCGCTTTCTGCACCTGGACAAAAAAACCAGCGAAGGCTTCGATGGAACACTGGTTACCAAGGAAACGATGATCTTCCCGCGTTACCACCAATGGGAAGTGGTCAACAAGCTGGTCAACACCACCCGAGCCGAAGGACCTGGCAAGCGCTATTTAATCCAACACAGCGCCGGCTCGGGCAAGTCCAACTCTATCGCCTGGACAGCACATCAACTGGCCTCGCTGTACGACGCCAACGGCCAACGCCTGTTCAACTCGGTGATTGTGGTCACCGACCGTACGGTGCTGGATAGCCAGTTGCAAAACACCATCTACCAGTTCGAGCACGCCCAGGGTGTGGTCAAGCCGATCAGTCGTGATGTCGGCAACCAAAGCAAGTCCGAACAGCTGGCTGAGGCGCTGGCTGCACAGACGCGCATCATTATCGTCACCATCCAGACTTTTCCAGCGTTGTTCGATGCCCTAGACAAGTACCCAAAACTCGCTAGCGGACGTTATGCAGTAATCGCTGACGAGGCGCATTCCTCGCAAACTGGCTCGTCGGCCAGCAAGCTGAAACAGATTCTAGGCAGCGATGCGTTGGACGCCGAGGAAGTCAGCGCCGAAGAGTTGTTGGACGCCGCAGTACAGGCGCGCCAACCGAATGAGCGCATCAGTTACTACGCCTTCACCGCCACGCCCAAGGCCAAGACTCTGGAGCTGTTCGGTCGCCCGACCGACCTCACGCTGCCGGCCAGTTCCAGCAACAAGCCGGAGGCTTTTCATCTGTATTCCATGCGCCAGGCTATCGAGGAGGGTTTCATTCTCGACGTGCTTCGTAACTACACCACTTACAGCACGGCCTGGAAAATCGCCCACCCGGATGGCGAAGACGAAGAGGTAGACAGCAAGAAGGCGCGCATCAAGCTAGCGCGCTGGGTGCGCTTGCATCCATACAACATCAGTCAAAAGGTTGAAGTGATCGTCGAACACTTCCGCGCCAATATCCGCAATCTACTCAATGGCCAGGCAAAGGCTATGGTGGTGACCAGCAGCCGCCAAGAAGCTGTGCGTTACCAGTTGGCAGTGAAAGCCTATGTACAGCAGATGGGTTACAACGATGTACACCCGCTGGTGGCGTTCTCCGGCAGCGTGCTACCGGATGAGGTAATCCCCGAAGAAGTGACGGAAAACAGCAACCTGATCAACCCCGGCCTGAATGGTCGTGACCTGGCGATGGCGTTCGACACCCAAGACTTCAACGTAATGATCGCGGCCAACAAGTATCAGACCGGCTTCGATCAGCCCAAGCTGTGTGCAATGTACGTGGACAAGAAGCTGCAAGGCGTGGACTGTGTGCAGACCCTGTCGCGGCTGAACCGCACTTTCGGTGACAGCAAGGAAACCTTCATCCTCGACTTCTTCAACGAGCCGCAGGATATTCTCGACGCCTTCTTGCCGTACTACACCAAGGCTGAGCTGACCGATGTAACCGACCCGCTGATCATCTATGACCTGCAGAAGAAGCTGGATGCCGAGGGGATCTATCACTGGCAGGAGGTCGAGGCGTTCGCCACGGCCTTCTTCGACCCGAAGGCGGCGGCCAGCAAGCTCAGCTACTACTGCACTCCGGCAAAGGAGCGCTTTGCCAAGCGCTACGCCTTCTCAATGGAGTCGCGCGAGCAAGCGCTGGATTACAAGCGGAAAGCCGAAGCCAATGGCGACAGCGCTGGCTTGAAAAAAGCCGAACACGCGGTGAAAGAGGCCGGCGAGCAGGTAGATCAACTAGACCTGTTCCGCAAGAACCTGCAGAGCTTTGTGCGCCTGTACGAATTCCTCTCACAAATCGTGCCCTATGAGGACCGCGAGTTGGAGCAGCTCTGCGTGTACGCCAAGCACCTGTATCCTCTGCTACGTGTGGATCGCCTGCAACAAGACGACGTGGACGTGGGCGAGCTGCAGCTGAGCCACTACCGCCTGAGCAAGCGCGCTGAACACCAGATACGACTGAACGAGGAAGGTGGCGAATACACCCTCAAACCTGGCAGTGATGTGGGTAGCGGCAAGCCCCATGACCCGGAAAAGAAGCGCTTGTCGGAAATCATCGAGGCGCTGAACGATATCTTCGGTGCCGAGGTGAGCGATGACGACCAGCTGCAGTTCCTCACCGGCATCGCACAACGCATTAGCCGCCAAGAAGATGTGATGGCGCAGGTGAATAATCACTCGGTGGATCAAGTAATGCACGGCCTGTTCCCCAAGCGTGTTCTGGACACCGTACTGGATGCAATGACCGACCACGAGAAGCTGTCGCTGGAAGTGCTGGATAACGAGACCAAGAGCCGTGCTTTTGCCTTGGTGATTTTGAAGATGCTGAAATCGGCAGCCGTTCTCGATGAATCCGGCTTGCGCGATGCCTGAAACATTATAATCGCATCAACGAAATAGGCGCCGACATCTACTTTTTGCCGATTTCTGCCCTTCGTCACCGACAGCAATCGGCCGATTGTGTTGAAAAAGTCGGCCATGGTTTGCGCATCAGAAAAGTACGCGTCCGAGATTGAAATCTTTACTTTTGGCAGAGGCTTCCGGACTCGGATTTCACGTAGCAGCGTGCAAAAAAGGCATCTTCACCAGTCAATGATCAGGCAGTTTGGGCAGACCGACTTTTTCAACAGAATCGGCCAATAGCGGTCAATCCGTTAACGATAGCTGGGACAACTGAGCCAGGGTCACCGAAAGCTCATATTACCGGTAAGTGGGGAGAGAAGGTCCTCGTCCTCAACTTCAGTGCGATCATTATCCGGCAGAATCAAGATACCGAGCGTGTAGTCAAACCCATCGCCTTTAACCACGAAAGCATGCTCCACGATTTCTAGACCCTCAGGCTCTGACGGAAACCAAACCCTGGCGTCAATTCTTGCGACTTGCCCCGAGGCCAAACGAGTAGCGTGTGAAAGCAATGAGGATGCAGGCACTTCAATGGTTTGCTTCGTTGTAGCGAAATACGCTCCGGATTTGAAAGCACGTTCATTGGAGGATGACCAGTCGAGAAAGCCCTCCTTCGCTGAGAAAACAATCACACGCCCCGGCGCAAGCTCTCGCCACTTTAATGCTGCGGCAGTAAGAGATACGTCGTAGCGGTCTGCGCAATGTCTGAGAAGCTCTATAGAAAGCTCATGGCCGTCGATCTGGTTTCGAAAATCGTCGGCCGGCATCAGCAGATACGAAGCAAAGACATCGGCTTCCATTTCGATTTTCTTCCCGAGTGCATCCCAAGTGTGCATATCCCTCTGCACACACCGGAAGTCTTGCTGTAGGTCACGGTGAAGGATGTAGTGAGCGAACTCATGAGCAATCGTAAAATTGATGCGCCCTGAGGAAGCACCATCCTCGTTGACGCCGATGATCCATTGATCGCCCTTGGGACTTTTCTTCAGCATTCCCTCGAAATTGGGAATCGGTACCGGCCTAATGGAGGTTATGGGCTCCTGAGGGCATACGGCCTTTGAGTACTCCAGCGCGACGTCTCGTACCTTGACCGGAAATTGGTCGACCCCGAGTGTGCGAAGGACAGTGGTGATTTTGTTCGCCTCGCTCTTCGGGCTCTTGCGCATCTTCAGTCCTCCCACCAATCGTCCACAATCTTGCGAAGGCGTTTTTTGTCCGCTTCTTCAAGCGCCTGATACTTCCTGAAAAAAGCGCTGTCGGTCTCCGCCTCGGGATTTTCAGTAGAACTTCCCAGCAGCATTTCCGTCGTGATGTTCAGTGCGAGCGCAATCTTGTTCACTTTGTCCAGTGAGGGGTTTGGCTTGTCCCGGTTCTCAAGCTCCCACAGGTAACTTTTGCTGGATTCGGTCAGCTCCGCTAAGCGATCCAAAGATATACCCAGTTCTCGCCTCCGGGCGGCGATTTTCATTCCAAGGCTAGATGCCAACGTTCCTACCTCCCTAAGTCGTTTAGTCAGTGTACCACTGTACCGAACAATTAAAACCCTCTTGACAGGGTGTTAAGTTCAGGCGCAGAGTTCAGTCATCGTTCGGTACAGACACACTCAACCGTTCGTTTTACAGGACCTCATCAGATACAGCCGCCCGCGGCGACTGCCTGGTTCTAGCTCGTTCACTAACAACTGAATGGCAGCGTGGCTCGGCCAAATAATGAGATTAGGCCTTTTGGGAGCTGGAAGGTAACACCGCGACTAATGGGCGAAAGACTAAACGGCGAAAAAGGAAGGGGGTTGCCTAGCGAAGAAAAAACGTAACGCTCTAACGAAATGGGGGGTGCTGGGAAACGCAACTGCAATTGCGTCCCAGCAAGTGCATGAAGTATGCAAGCACAGATTCAGTATCTTCATGCGCCATCGGGCAGTCAAGGCTGCTCGGTGCTCTGACATACCTAAAAAGCCCGTCAGGGCACCTAATCGCGTTTCCAAGTGAGCGCGTGGAGATACTGTTATGAACGAAATAAACCAGAAACACATTTTCATCGCAGGCTTGGATCTGGAATTCAAACCGGTGCTCATCAATGACGGCACCCCGATAGGCACACAGATTGCGCGTGCTGGTGGCTTTAGCCCAGATCAGATGGCAATAGTTCTGCAGGCGCTGCCATCCGGTGTGTTTGAAAACATCCGCCCTGACGAGATCGTTAATTTGGTTGAAACGTCCCGTCGCTTCATCGTCGCAGAGTCTGATCGCACGTATTTCTTGGCTGTTGATGGGCAGCGCTACGAGTGGCCATGTCGGATCATCAACGGGAGCACCATCCGCAAGTTGGCGCAGGTTGCTGAGAACATGCGTCTCCTGCAGCAACTCGAAGACGAACCGGATCGCGAACTCGCAGACACGGAAACAATCAATCTGGGCGATGAGGGCATCGAGCGCTTTGTGAGCCGTAAAGCTACCTGGAAGCTCAAGGTGCAGGGTGTGCCGCTTGAGTTCGACAAGTATGAAGTGACTGTTCGTGAAGCGGCTCAACGTGCCGGGATCGATCTCTCGCTCCATTGGAAAATCACCCTTACCGTCCAAGGCCACAATTCGCAAGACGTGGCCATTGACGACACCATCGACCTTCGTACCCCAGGCATCGAGAAACTGCGGTTCACTCCAAAAGATGTCGGCAACGGTGAAGCTGCTGCAGCTCCCCGCCGTGTTTTCAACTTGCTGCCGCTGGACGTGGCCTACCTCAATCAGTTGGGGCTGCGTTGGGAAACCTGCATTGGCACGGACGGCCTGCGCTACTTGTTGATCCATGACTTTGAGTTGCCAGCCGGGTACAGCCATCGACATGTTCAGCTCGCGCTGCAGGTTTTGCCAGGTTATCCAGTGGAGCCGTTGGACAGCTTTTATATCTATCCGCACGTGTCGCTGATGTCAGGCGTGCTACCTCCGAATGTGCAACTGACTGCACAGATTGATGGTGTTGTTTTTCAGGGATGGTCTCGCCACCGCACCATCACGCCCTGGAACCCGCAAGCCGACAACGTCATCTCCCAAATGGCACTTGTTGAAGGCTGCCTTCACAAGGAGGTTGGCCAATGAAAACCGGGGCGACGTTCGTCATGACCGAAGCCCTGCACACCGCACTCCGGGAGCATCTGTTCCCGGGGGACGGTTTGGAAGCAGCGGCAATTGTTCTTTGCACTCGCTATGAAGGCAAACGCACCAAGCTGATCGCAAAATCCATGATCTCGGTACCGTATGATGTATGCGAGAGAAGGGGAGACTTTTTGCGTTGGCCTGGCGACTACCTTGAGCGGGCGATCAGTGAGAGTGAAGCAGCCCAGTTGTCGATTATGCTTATCCACTCTCATCCAGGCGGCTTCTTGGGCTTTTCGGAGCTGGATGACGAAAGCGATCGTATAACGATGCGCTCGCTTTTCGCTGGTGTAGAGGTGATCCATGGTTCTGCCATCATGATTCCTGATGGCACCATTGCGGCCCGGCTCTACGATGCTTCGCAGTGTCCTACCGATATTGCACTGGTCTCGGTGATAGGGGATGACATCCGCTTGTACTTCAACGGCATTGATGGCTGTGCACTCATCGACGGTAAGTCCAGAGTGCCCTTGGCTTTCACAAGCGAGATGACGCAGGCGCTCTCGAAGCTCAGCGTGGCGGTGATTGGGGTTTCCGGTACTGGCTCTGTTGTTGCCGAGCAAGTCACACGGTTGGGCTTTGGCGAGATCATCCTGATCGACCACGATCGGGTTGAGCCGCGAAATCTCAACAGGATATTGAACAGCACGACGGCTGACGCCGAGTCTTCAGCCTTTAAGGTAGAGATGTTCGCCGATGCCATCGAGCGTGTCCGGGGTAAAGGGGTCGCATACCCAGTTTCCAAGTCGGTGGGCACGCGTGAGGCAGTATTGGCTGCCGCCGATGCAGACATCCTGTTCTGCTGTGTAGATACGCGGTTTGCCAGGATGATCGCCGATAGACTAGCCAGCCGTTTTCTCATCCCACTCTTCGATGTAGGCGTGTTGATTCCTACCATGAAGGTTGAGGCCGTGGGCATGACGATTGCCGGCGTTTATGGCCGCATCGACTACGTGAAACCTGGTGGCGCCTCGCTCGCCGATCGTGAGGTCTATACCGGCGAGTCGCTTCGCGCGGAAAGCCTGCGAGCTGCAAACCCTGAGGTATATCAACAACAGCTTCAGCACGGATACATCCAAGGCTTTCACGAAGAAGCTCCCGCCGTGATCTCGCTGAACATGTTGGCGGCATCAACCTGTGTGATGGAGTTCCTCGCTCGCGCATTCCCAATGCGGGAGGAATCAAACGCCAATTACGCGCGTACTTTGATCAAGTTCAGGGAGGCGGAACAGGAATTTACCGCAGAGAGCGGCTTTCGGCACACTCCAGATTCTGGGCTTGCGCTGGGAGCGGCAGAGCCTCTTCTTGGTATCGCTGACCTTTCGGGTGGCTTCTAATGTTCCGCGCAAGCAAGAGACGTCTCTATCGTTGGATCGATAGCCTGCTTCCCGCACGAGGGTTGCGGGTTGTCGAGGGGGACGTGCTCCCTAAGCAGATGCCGTTTCGCGAGCTGGTTCTTGTCAGGGATGGCTCCGAGGATTGGTGCGTAGGTTTCAAATGCCCCTGTGGATGCGGTAGGACAATAGAGCTGTTGTTGCCCCAGGATGTAAAACCAAGATGGACATGCAGCATAGATCTACTGGGACGTCCGTCACTGCATCCTTCCGTCTGGCTGAAGAGCGGGTGCGAATCGCACTTTTGGGTGAGAGGCGGCAGGATTATATGGGTATGATTTGCTGTCTCTTTACGCCCAAGGGTAATTTCGTTTCCGCCGCCGGTGTTTTAGGGAAACCTCGGATAGTGCCCCTAGAGCGTGGTCGTCAACTGAGATCTCTGTCTCCTTCCACTTTCTGCGCGTGTGACCGCCGGTTTTGGTTTCATTTCGGCCCTTCGTGACGCGCAGAAAGTGTTCAAAAGGTGACTCCAGTCGAAAGCACTCGTCACGGTGAAGTATCGCATTCGTGACGAAGTACGCCTGTGCAAAAACGCCGCTTCAAAAGTTGACCTACTTCGCCCGATACGCTCTGGTAGGGTATGCGGGGCGGCGAGGGTTCCAGGCATTCAACCGTTGTGAGTAAACAGTTCCAAATGAGTAATCAGTAGGGTGTCGTAGATGACGCATCTCGAACCTTGCTCAATGGATCAGGAATTACCCAAGTGACAGTAAAAGGAGAGCAATACCATGGAATATAATGCGGCGCGTGCTCTGGAGCTCCTACGTTTAGGTTCGGGGCGACTCGATGCCACCTTCCGGGAAGGCCAAGAAGAAGCTATACGCCACATTGTTGAGGGTAAGGGGCGTTTGTTAGTCGTTCAGAAAACCGGTTGGGGAAAGAGCTTCGTATATTTCATTGCTACGAGGCTGCTAAGAGAAGCTGGTGCTGGACCCGCGTTATTGATCTCGCCATTGCTGGCTCTGATGCGAAATCAGGTAGTAGCGGCAGAGCGAATGGGAGTCCGAGCGGCCACGATTAACTCAGACAACACGGAAGACTGGGCAAAAATTGAGCGCCAGCTTGTTGGCGGTAGCATTGATATCCTCCTGATTTCACCCGAACGCCTCGCTAATGAGCGTTTCCGTACCCAGGTCTTGGCGCTTATCGCTGCGCAAATCTCCCTCCTAGTTATCGATGAGGCGCATTGCATCTCCGATTGGGGGCATGACTTCCGTCCACACTATCGATTGCTGGAGCGGATGGTCAAAATTATGCCTCCCAACCTTCGCTTGCTTGCTACCACCGCTACCGCGAACAATCGGGTTATGGAAGACTTAAAGGCGGTGCTTGGTCCCAACATCGAGGTTGTCTGTGGAGACCTAAATCGTGCATCGCTTGCGTTACAGACAATCTGCCTTCCTCGTCAGGAAGAGCGTCTTGCATGGCTTGCTGAGCGATTGGCCGCATTGGATGGGCACGGCATAATTTACACATTGACCGTGCGAGATGCCCTCCTAGTGACGGGATGGTTGAAATCTCGCGGCTTTATCGTCGAAGCCTATACAGGGCAGACTGGCGATCGTCGGGAGGAATTTGAGCAAGCCCTGTCTAACAACGAAGTTAAGGCTCTTGTCGCCACCCAGGCATTAGGTATGGGTTACGACAAGCCCGATCTGGCGTTTGTGATCCATTACCAAATGCCAGGTTCTGTGGTCGCCTATTACCAGCAAGTTGGTCGTGCGGGGCGTGCGTTGAATGCTGCGTACGGTGTACTGCTCAGTGGAGAGGAGGAGACTGAAATCACCGACTGGTTTATTCGTAGCGCTTTTCCAACGCAAGAGGAGGTCGCTGAAATTCTAGGAGCGCTTGAAAATGCACCTGGTGGCTTGTCTGTTCCGGAGATACTCAGCGAAGTCAATTTGAGTAAGGGACGGGTCGAAAAAACTGTGGCGTTGCTTTCACTGGAAGCTCCAGCACCTATCGCGAAGCAGGGTGCTAAGTGGCAACTTACAGCGGCAAGCCTGAACCAAGGTTTTTGGGATCGCGCGGAGCGGCTTACCGCACTGCGACAGGACGAACACCAACAGATGAAGGACTATGTCAGGTTACCATTCGGCGAACATATGGCGTTTTTGATTGATGCGTTGGATGGAGTTCCTGGCACGGTCAACAGGCCAGCTTTACCCCCACTGCCTAGTGCGGTGAATCCTGACCTCGTCAAAGCTGCGGTCGCCTTCCTGCGGCGTACGAGTCTCCACATTGAGCCTCGCAAAAAGTGGCCTGACGGAGGGATGCCATTGTATGGCGTAAGGGGGCTGATTCCTGCCAATCGTCAAGCGAGTCCCGGTAAAGCTCTTTGTGTATGGGGAGACGCTGGCTGGGGCAGCATTGTGCGAGATAACAGATATCTTCACGGCTATTTTTCCGATGAACTCGTTCAGGCATGTGTCGAAATGATTAAAAGCTGGGGGCCAAATCCTGCACCAGAATGGGTTGCTGCAATTCCGTCTCTGAAGCACCCAGAGATCGTACCCAATTTTGCGAAAAGACTAGCCAGCGCGTTAGGTCTACCGTTTTACAATGTCCTCGCGAAGACGGAAGACAGGCCAGAGCAAAAAACCATGGCAAACTCTACTCAGCAGGCCCGCAACATTGATGGGTCTCTTAAAATCGATCAGATAATTCCCAAGGGACCGGTGCTTTTGGTTGACGACATCGTCAACTCTCGATGGACTCTAACTGTCGCAGCCTGGCTGTTACGAGACGCCGGTTGCGATGAAGTTTGGCCGATGGCCCTTTCACTAACTGGCCACGATGAATGATGTCTCTTTCACCCAATACGCAGGCGATACTGCTGCTCACTGCACCGCTAATTGTTGGGCGTGGTGTGCAATCACCAGACTTACTATCACCGGCAGAATATAAGCGTTTAGCTAGTCATTTACATCAAATCCAGAAGCAGCCTGCCGATCTTCTTACTGCAGAGTCCACTGAGATTCTTCGTCTATGTCGGCCAGTTGCTGATGAAAGTCGACTACAACGCTTGTTAGGGCGGGGCTTCTTGTTGAGCCAGGTAGTCGAGAGGTGGCAGGCGCGGGCTATCTGGGTCATCAGTCGTGCTGACCCAGAGTATCCGCGACGCCTTAAAGCTCGTCTTCGTTCTGATGCACCAGCAGTACTCTACGGATGTGGTGACATTTCTCTACTTGAAACTGGTGGGCTCGCTGTCGTCGGGTCGAGAAAAATTGACGATGCATTGGTCGACTACACCATGTTCATAGGCCGGCTAGCAGCTAGTGCCAACAGAACGCTTATCTCAGGAGGGGCCAAGGGGGTTGATCTGGCTGCTATGCGGGGTGCATTGCAGTCGGGTGGCAAGGTTATTGGTGTTCTCGCGGAAAACTTAGAGCGAACGGCTATGAGCCGCGAGGAAAGAAACTCCCTGCGTGATGGTAATTTAGTTCTCGTTTCTGCATATGATCCTAATGCTGGGTTCAACGTCGGTCATGCTATGCAGCGTAATAAACTCATTTATGCGCTTGCCGATGCATCCTTGGTAGTTAACACGGACCTTAATAAAGGCGGGACGTGGGCTGGTGCTGTGGAGCAACTGGATAAGCTGCAATATGTGCCTGTATTTATTCGGTCGACGGGTGCCCCCTCGGCCGGCCTTGATGCTCTGGGTGGTCGGGGGGCGACACTCTGGCCGAACCCTCGGGATGCCGAATCTCTTAACCAAATATTCGCTATCAAGGTTTCTATTTCTGAGGTGCCTCAGCAGCCAGGACTCTCATTGTCGTCCTCTGATGAAATTGAAAATGCGCCGAATCCTCGGGCGACGACGGAGCCGCGCACATCGCTTGAGGTGTCGCATGAGCCCTTGACACCTGAAAGTTCAAGAACTGACAGAAGCGCAGTGGAGCCTAAACTTAACGTAATTGCTGAAGCAGTAATGCCAGCCCCCGAAGTGGAACTGAATCACGCGGACTTACTTTTTGCGACTGTTAGAGACCTGATTAAAAAACTACTAAAGACGCCGACTAAAGACGCTGATATCGCCGCAGCCTTAAATGTAACAAGCGGTCAAGTTAAAGTATGGCTTCAACGTCTCGTTGACGAAGGTGTAATCGAAAAACAGAAGAAACCTGTAGGTTACGTCGTTAAACATTCGGAGTTATTCAAGTAGTGGTACAGGCGTTGTCGCCCGCAGTGAAGCTGGTGGATCAGCTCTATCTCTTCGAAGAGGCCATACTCCGCACCTACGATCCTTTTTTTTGTGTAGGGCCAAAGCACCAGTCCTCAGTTTATGGCACGGCATCTTGCCAAAGGCCGTATCGTCATCCTAGACCGGAGACGCCTGTGAATCAGCCTGAATACGCGAGCTCATCGCAACGCCGGTCGGCATGGTCTAGGGAGCGTGGCAAGGCAGAGAAAACTGGTATCTGTGTTACCAGATCCCTTAGGTCAAGGGACGTTTGGCTGATCGTCGCCCGCGGTGATCTCCCGGATGGTGCGGGAGACCACATGCGCAAGTAGATTTAACGCTCTGCAGGCTTTGGTGGGCAGGCCCCTACAAAGATTAAGCGACGAGCTTCAGCCGAGGGAACATGGCCACAAAGTCATCTGGGATGGTGGAAAGTATGTCAGCAACCTTGTCCCGTGGAAGCTTGGCTACCAACATGGTCTCAAGTTTCTCAACTCGCTGCCGGACTGAAACCCCACGATCCCACTGAGTGGCATATCTCTTGGCTGCCACCTTCTGCTCTATGAGAACAAGGTAACGATTACTGTCGTAGGTGTACCGCATCATCACTTTGACAGGACGCTCGTCTTCGTCGTTTTCCAGAAACGTAATCTCAAACACCATGCCCCCCAACGTCTTACGGGTCGCTGAATCGACATATGCGTCTTCAAACACGTTGTCGATGAGATCGCTAGGCTGAACGCCTCGACTGATGTGAAGAGCCGTCAGTTCGTCAACAAGTGATTTGATAGATTCGAGGCTCATCTCAATATTTTCCTCAGTTCAGCGATGACTACTTCAACGTGAATCGCCCCTAGTTTCGTAGACACCTCCAAGCCTTAAAATGAGGCCCATTAGGAGGTGCCATGAGCAACCAGCGTTATCCCGAAGAATTCAAA
>NZ_VIUK01000017.1:0-145906 GCF_007828295.1 Pseudomonas sp. SJZ080 | reverse complement strand
CGTGCTTCAAGCACCGCGGACTCACAGCTTGCCATCCACCCCTCTCACCCCAGAGCTTATTCCTAGATCTAGACACAAGCGGGCTTGCTCGCGAAGGGGGCGCCGCAGATCTAGAGGGCTTTGATCGCCGCCGGATTGATCATCCGCGCCAACCCAAGGTTCTTCAGCGCCAACTGCAGCGAGCTGTGGATCACTTGCGGGTTGTCGATGGTCATCAACTCCGCGAGCAGTTCCTTGGCCTTGCTCAGGTTGATCTGACGCAGCATCCACTTCACTTTCGGCAGGTTGGTGGCGTTCATCGACAGGCTGTCAAAGCCCATCGCCATCAACAGCACCGCCGCCGCCGGATCACCGGCCATTTCGCCGCAGATGCTCACCGGCTTGCCTTCGGCATGGGCGTCACGCACCACGCTTTGAAGGGCTTGCAGCACCGCCGGGTGCAAATAGTCGTAGAGGTCGGCCACCCGCGGGTTGTTTCGGTCCACCGCCAGCAGGTACTGAGTCAGGTCGTTGGAGCCGACCGACAGGAAATCCACTTGCCGCGCCAGCTCCTTGGTCTGATACACCGCCGCCGGAATCTCGATCATCACGCCGATCGGCGGCATTGGCACGTCGCAGCCTTCATCGCGGACTTCACCCCAGGCCCGGTGAATCAGGTGCAGGGCTTCTTCGAGTTCATGGGTGCCGGAAATCATCGGCAACAGAATCCGCAGGTTGTTCAGGCCTTCGCTGGCCTTGAGCATCGCGCGGGTCTGCACCAGGAAGATTTCCGGGTGGTCGAGGGTGACGCGAATGCCGCGCCAGCCGAGGAACGGGTTGTCTTCCTTGATCGGGAAGTACGACAGCGATTTGTCGCCGCCGATGTCCAGGCTGCGCATGGTCACCGGTTGTGGATGGAACGCGGCGAGTTGCTCGCGGTAGATCGCCAACTGCTCCTTTTCGCTCGGGAACCGCTGGTTGATCATGAACGGCACTTCGGTGCGGTACAGACCGACACCCTCGGCACCGCGCTTCTGCGCCCGCGCCACGTCCGCCAGCAGGCCGGTGTTGACCCACAGCGGCATGCGGTGGCCATCGACGGTCACGCATGGCAAGTCGCGCAACGCATCCAGCCCGAGGGCCAGTTGTTTTTCTTCCTCGACCACTTCGGCGAACTGCTTGCGCAGCACTTCGCTGGGGTTGGTGTAGACCTCGCCGTGGTAGCCGTCGACGATCATCTGGATGCCGTCGACCTTGGAATACGGCAGGTCGACCAGGCCCATCACCGTCGGTATGCCCATGGCGCGTGCAAGGATCGCCACGTGGGAGTTGCCGGAACCGAGTACCGACACCAGACCCGCCAGCTTGCCTTCCGGCACCTCGCCGAGCATCGCCGGCGTCAGTTCTTCGCTGATCAGGATGGTGTTGTCGGGGTAGACCAGGGTCTGCTGACGCTCTTCCTGCAAGTAGGCCAGCAAGCGCCGACCAAGGTCTTTGACGTCCGAGGCACGTTCACGCAGGTAGGCGTCGTCCATCAATTCGAAACGGTTGACGTGATCGGTGACCACCTGACGCAGCGCGCCCTGGGCCCACTGACCGGTCTTGATCACGGTGGTCACTTCGTTGCCCAGCGCCTCGTCGGCGAGCATCATCAGATACACGTCGAACAAGGCTCGTTCTTCAGGGCGCAACTGCGTGGCCAGCTTGGCCGACAGCGCACGCATGTCGGCGCGCACGCCTTCGATGGCGGTCTTGAACAGACCCAGTTCGGCCTCGATGTCGACGATGGTCTTGTCGGGCACCACGTCCAGATCGGCCGGTGGCAGCATGACCACCGCCGTACCGACCGCCGCACCCGGCGAACCCGGCACGCCGACGAACTTGGCTTCCTGGATGCCTTTGCCCTGACGGCCAAGACCCCGAATCGAACCGGTGGCCTCGGCGTGGGCGATAACGCCAGCGAGCTGCGCGCTCATGGTCACGAGGAAGGCTTCTTCACCTTCATCGAACTGACGGCGTTCTTTTTGCTGAATGACCAACACGCCGACGACGCGGCGGTGGTGAATGATCGGTGCCCCGAGAAATGAGGCGTAGCGCTCTTCACCGGTCTCGGCGAAGTAGCGGTAGCGCGGGTGATCCGCGGCGTTTTCGAGGTTAAGGGGTTCTTCACGCGTGCCGACCAGGCCGACCAGACCTTCGTTGGGTGCCATGCTGACTTTGCCGATCGAGCGCTTGTTCAAGCCCTCGGTCGCCATCAGCACGAAGCGGTTGGTCTCGGGGTCAAGCAGGTAGACCGAGCAGACCTGGCTGCCCATGGCCTCTTTGACGCGCAACACAATAATCCCCAACGCCGCCTTGAGATCCTTGGCGGAGTTAACTTCCTGGACGATCTTGCGCAGCGTATTGAGCATGGCTCGGGGTCGAACTCCGTCGTCAGTCGCGCGCTAAAAGGCGCGGGGCAAGCTCTTTGAGAGCGCGTCGATACACCTCGCGCTTGAATGTCACCACCTGGCCCAACGGATACCAATAGCTGACCCAGCGCCAGCCATCGAATTCCGGTTTACCGGTCAAATCCATCCGCACCCGCTGCTCGTTGGAGATCAGGCGCAGGAGAAACCATTTCTGTTTCTGGCCGATGCACAGCGGTTGGCTGTGGGTACGGACCAGACGTTGCGGCAAACGATAGCGCAACCAGCCCCGGGTGCAGGCGAGAATTTCAACATCTTCACGCTCCAGACCCACTTCTTCGTTCAACTCGCGGTACAAGGCGTCTTCCGGCGTCTCCTGGGGATTGATACCACCCTGTGGAAACTGCCAGGCATCTTGATTGATACGGCGAGCCCATAGCACCTGTCCGGCATCATTCGTGAGAATGATCCCGACATTGGGGCGGAAACCATCGGGGTCGATCACGGCAACAACCTCGCAAACGCATGTCGCCGCATTGTTCCACAAAGGTTGTGAAGGCAGCAACGAGCCGGCCTACCTTATGTGCACTCTTGTGAAAAGTCCGTATTCTGGAGGCCTTTCTACAGACTTTTCAGCGAGTAACTGCAATGCGCCTGGCTTTATTCGACTTGGACAACACGCTTTTGGGCGGTGACAGTGACCACGCCTGGGGCGATTACCTGTGCGAACGCGGCTTCCTCGACGCCGTCGCCTACAAGGCACGCAACGATGAGTTCTATCAGGATTACCTGGCCGGCAAGCTCGATAACGATGCCTACCTGAACTTTTGCCTGGAAGTCCTCGGCCGCACCGAGATGACCACGCTGGATCAATGGCACCTCGATTACATGCGCGATTGCATCGAGCCGATCGTGCTGCCCAAGGGGCTCGAGCTGCTGGCCAAGCACCGCGAGGCGGGTGACAAACTGGTCATCATCACCGCCACCAACCGCTTCGTCACCGGGCCGATTGCCCAGCGACTGGGCGTCGAAACCCTGATCGCCACCGAGTGCGAGATGGTCGATGGCCGCTACACCGGGCGCAGCACCGACGTGCCGTGCTTCCGTGAAGGCAAGGTGACGCGGCTTAATCGTTGGCTGGAAGAAAGCGGGCATTCGCTGGAAGACAGTTATTTCTATAGCGACTCGATGAATGATTTTCCGTTGCTGGAACAGGTGGCGAATCCGGTGGCGGTTGATCCGGACCCGAACTTGCGCGCCGAAGCCGAGAAGCGTGGCTGGCCGGTCATTAGCCTGCGCGATTGATCACGGCATCCTGCAGGAGCCGGCTTGCTGGCGATCGGATCGACGCGGTTGTTCAGTTACACCGCGTTATCGTTGATCGCCAGCAAGCCGGCTCCTACACAGGCTTCGCGCCCATCAGTCCCGCAATGGCGACAAAACAAACAAAGCTGAACAGTGCCAGCGCAAAGGTGAACTTGCCGTTGCCTCCCGGCGCCTTGCGCAACTTGTTCAACCGCACCAGCAACCAGAACCATGCCAACGCCGCCACGGTGTAGAGCACACTCGACGCCAGCAACCACGTCTGCCCCAACGGCCAGCCCACCAGGTGCACCATCCACCAGCCGGTGAACGGCATGCTCAGCAGTGCCAGCCCCATCAACAGCCAGATGAACACGCGAGGCCTTTGCAAAGTGCGGCTTGCCGCCGTCGCGTCGCCCGTACGCCGGGTCCGCCAGACCCAGATCCCCAGGCCCAACGCACACACCAGCAACACCACCGTCGCGACCATGTGCGCCACTTTCAGGGCGGTTAACGTTTCCATTGTTCGATTTCCTTATGACCTGCCCATCAGCGTAGCCGCTCAGCCAAGAAACAGCTGATAGGCCGGATTGTCGCTTTCGTCCCAGTACGGGTAGCCGATTTCTTCCAGCGCCGCCGGCACCAGATGACGCTCCTCGTGTGGTACTTGCAGCCCTGCGACCACACGACCATCCGCCGCGCCATGGTTGCGGTAGTGGAACATCGAAATGTTCCAACGTCCGCCGAGCTTGCTGAGGAAGTTGAACAGTGCGCCCGGCCGCTCCGGAAATTCAAAGCGCAGCACCACTTCATCAACCACTTGGGCCGCGCGGCCACCGACCATGTGCCGGATGTGCAACTTGGCCAGTTCGTTATCGGTCAGGTCCAGCACCGGGAAACCCTGCTCGGTCAGGCTGGCAAGCAACGCGCTGCGCGGATCGTTTTCCGGGTGCGTCTGCACACCGACGAAGATGTGCGCTTCGCTGCCGGTGTTGTAGCGATAGTTGAATTCGGTGATCTGACGCTTGCCGATGGCTTCGCAGAACGCCTTGAAGCTGCCCGGCTTCTCCGGGATGGTCACCGCGATGATGGCTTCGCGGCCCTCGCCCAGCTCGGCGCGTTCGGCGACGTGACGCAAACGGTCGAAGTTGACGTTGGCGCCGGAATCGATGGCCACGAAGGTGTGGCCTGTGACGGCATGCTGCTCGACGTATTTTTTGATCCCGGCCACGCCCAGAGCACCGGCAGGTTCAGTGATCGAGCGGGTATCGTCGTAGATATCCTTGATGGCCGCGCAGATCTCGTCAGTGCTGACCGTGATCACTTCATCGACATAGTTTTTGCAGATGTCGAAGGTGTGCTGTCCGATCTGAGCGACCGCGACGCCGTCGGCGAAGATGCCCACGGTCGGCAGCACCACGCGCTCGCCGGCGGCCATGGCGGCTTGCAGGCAATTGGAATCGTCCGGCTCGACGCCGATGATTTTGATTTCCGGGCGCAGGTATTTCACGTAAGCCGCGATACCGGCGATCAGCCCGCCACCGCCCACCGGAACGAAGATCGCATCCAGACGCCCGGGGTGCTGGCGCAAAATCTCCATGGCCACCGTGCCCTGCCCGGCAATGGTGTGGGGATCGTCGTACGGATGAATGTAGACGTAGCCTTTTTCGTCGACCAGTTTCAGCGAGTAGGCCAGGGCTTCCGGGAACGAATCCCCGTGCAGCACCACTTTGCCGCCGCGGGAACGCACACCTTCGACTTTGATCTCGGGAGTGGTCTTGGGCATGACGATAGTGGCCTTCACACCCAGCACTTTCGCCGCCAGGGCCAGGCCCTGCGCGTGATTGCCCGCCGAAGCGGTCACTACGCCACGAGCGCGCTCTTCATCGCTCAGCTGCGTGAGCTTGTTGTAGGCACCGCGAATCTTGAACGAGAACACCGGCTGCAGGTCTTCGCGCTTGAGCAAAATACTGTTGCCCAGCCGCTCGGAGAGCTGGTGGGCAGTCTGCAATGGGGTTTCTACGGCAACGTCATAAACGCGCGAGGTGAGGATCTTTTTGACGTACTGTTCAAGCATCGGAAAGCATCACTGAGCGGGTTGGGCAGGGCCATGGAGTCTAACCCGGCTTTCGCCTGAGCGACCACACTAAACAGGTGGTTTTAAGGCCTGATGCAATACCTGTGGCGAGGGAGCTTGCCCCCGTTCGGCTGCGAAGCAGCCGTAAAATCTGTTTATGCGGTCTCTCTGAAAGAATGCTGGGGAGCGCTTCGCGCTCCAACGGGGGCAAGCCCCCTCGCCACAGGCCCTCCTCACCACCATCCGACACTCAGGCAATGACCTTCCCCGCCCCGACGCCTATAATGCCGGCCTTCGTTCCCCCCTTGCCCGCTTTCGGAGCCCGCATGACCCAGGATCAACTCAAACAGGCAGTGGCTCAGGCCGCCGTCGACTTCATCCTCCCGAAACTCGACGACAAGAGCATCATCGGGGTCGGCACTGGCTCCACTGCCAACTGCTTCATCGACGCGTTGGCCCAGCACAAGGGCGCATTCGATGGTGCCGTCGCCAGCTCCGAAGCCACCGCCGCGCGCCTCAAGGGCCATGGCATTCCGGTGTATGAGCTGAATACAGTCAGCGACCTGGAGTTCTACGTAGACGGCGCCGACGAAAGCGACGAACACCTGAACCTGATCAAGGGCGGCGGCGCAGCCCTGACCCGCGAGAAGATCGTCGCGGCCGTGGCCAAGACCTTCATCTGCATCGCCGACGCCAGCAAACTGGTGCCGGTGCTCGGCGCGTTCCCGCTACCGGTGGAAGTGATCCCGATGGCCCGCAGCCACGTGGCCCGCGAACTGGTAAAGCTCGGCGGCGACCCGGTTTACCGTGAAGGCGTGTTGACCGATAACGGCAACATCATTCTGGATGTGTTCAACATGCAGATCACCAACCCGGTGGAGCTGGAGACGCAGATCAACGCGATCGTCGGCGTTGTGACCAATGGTTTGTTTGCGGCGCGTCCGGCGGACTTGCTGTTGCTGGGCACCAGCGAAGGCGTGAAGACCCTGCGCGCCCAGTAAGAAAACGCATCCCCCCTGTAGGAGCCGGCTTGCTGGCGATGAGGACGTAACATTCAACATCCATGTTGGCTGTTAAATCGCTATCGCCAGCAAGCCGGCTCCTACAGGTAGCGCTCCTAATTCAGGGTTGTGCAGGTTTCTTGAAGACGTAGAACAGGTTCGGTTCGCTCACCAGGTACATCGTACCGTCGTCATCCATGGCGATCCCTTCCGCTTGCGGCACCGTCTTCTGCAACCCCTGACGCCCTTTGTTCAATGACATGGTGCTCAGTGGTCGCCCATCCACGTCCAGCTCCAGAATCAGTCGTGACTCATCGGACAGCGCCAGCAAATGGCCGCTGCGCTCATCGTATTGCAGGCTCGACAAGTCTCTGACAAACATTCCGGCATCGCGCTTGGGGTTGTTGACCACGTGCACCGCGTAGGATTTCTCCGGGTTGTAATGCGGGAAACCCTGCACTTCATAGATCAGCATCGGGTCGCGCTCCTTGGCGACAAACAGGCGTTTGCCCACCGAATCGTAGGCCAGGCCTTCAAAGCCCTTGTTGCCGCTCATGTGCACGCCCAGCGTCATCTGCTCGGCTTCCGCCGCATCGAGGAACGTGGTGTCCTTCTCCAGATGAATCTTGATCAGCCGTTGCTGGCGCTCGTCAGTGATCACATACGTGTCGGCGCTGATGAACTCCACCGCTTCCGGATCACCGAAGCCGACCAACGCGACACGCCTGATGATCTGCCCTTCCAGCGACAGCTCAATCAGTTCGGAGTTTTTGTTGGTGACGGTGAACAGGCTTTTGCGCACCGGATCGAAGGTCAGCGCCGACACATCGTCGTCGAGGCCTTCGATGACCCGGCCCTCGACGGTGACCTGATAGTGACCCAGGCCGATGGACTGCTCGCTCTCCGGCTGCCAAAACGTGTGCAGATTGAACCAGGTGCGCTCGAACAGCCGCAGGTACTGGCCGACCGCAACCAGCATGATCAGCGCAATCACCAACAGAATCAGCATCAGGGGTTTGGGACGGGCAAGTCGGCGCATTCAGGCGGGCTCGGAATCAGGACGGGTGGATGAAATACCACGGCAGTCTGAATTGAAGCTTAATGGCCATTGGCCGGAGCCTACAACTGAGCGTCGCGTTTCCTACAAATCTTCTGCAGGAGCCGGCTTGCTGGCGATGGCATCACCGCGGTGAGTCGGTCACACCGAGGTGGTGCTATCGCCAGCAAGCCGGCTCCTACAGGCTCAATGTTGCTTTTCGAAACGATAGAACAGGTTCGGTTCGCTCACCATGTACAGCGTTCCGGCGTCGTCCATGGTCACGCCTTCGGCACGGGGAATGGTCTTTTTCAGACCGTTGAAGCCGCCCAGCAAGGTCATGAAGCTCACCTGCTCGCCCTTCTCGTCCAGCTCCAGCAACAGATGGGAGTCGGCGGACAATACCAGCGTGTGCCGGGTGCGCGGGTCAATGGCCAGGGCCGACAGGTTGCGGATGTCCAGTTCGTCATTGGCCAGCTTCTGCTTGTCGCCGGCGAGCGTCTGACCGTCGTTGCTTTTCCAGGTGAACAGCGCCGGCGGACGCTCCTCACCCAGCAGCATTTGCTGGTTGCGCGCATCCCAGACAACCGATTCAAACGCTTTGTTCTGGTCTTTCGACGGACCGAGGTCGTACTTCGGAAAGTTGGCGATGTTCAGCTCGCGGGTATCGGCATCGACCTTGACGATGGTGAGCACATGCTCACGCTCATCGACGATGGCCAGCAGACCGTTGCCCATGACCGTTACCGCCTCCGGATTGCTCCAGCCCACCAGCGGCATTTTGCGCAGCACATCGCCCTGCAGGGTCAGCTCGACCAGGAACGGGTTCTTGCCCATCACCGAGAACAGGGTTTTGGTTTGAGGGTCGTAGGCCAGGTCGGATGCTTCGTCCTTTTCCATCCCCGGCAATGGCTTGGCATCGATCACCGCGCGGTAGTCCGGGAGCCAGATACTTTCCTGGCGTTCGGCCGGGCTTTCGAAGCGCTCCAGCACCCAGAGCACACCGCGATCATCCCAATGCATCGCAAACGCAAGGCCATATGCAGCGGCCACGGCCAGCAACAGCCAGTAATACCAGCGCATGAAAAAGCGCGGGCGACGGGCTGTTTTAAGCGTGGGTAGCGGTTGGGTGGCCATCAGGGGATGCGTTCCAGAAATTCAGGCTAAGGGTAATAGCACAATTGGGACCGGCTCAGACGCCAGAAACCCTGGAATTATCCAGACAAGATGTGAAAAAAACGGCAAATGGCGGGATTGCCCTGCATGAGTGCCGCTTTGCATGAGGCAGAACACAATTCCCTGTAGGAGCCGGCTTACTGGCGATGGCAGTGCAACATTCGATTAGATGTTGAATGTGACGCTGCAATCGCCAGCAAGCCGGCTCCTACAAGGTTGCGTTGTGTCAGCGGACGCTGCTGGTGAAGCTGCTGGCGCCTGGCAATTCGATGACCAGCTCGTCACCGACATTCAACGGACCCACGCCAACCGGCGTGCCCGTGAGGATCACATCACCGGCCTGCAGCGAGAAGCAGCCGGCCATGTGCTGGATCATCGGCACGATCGGGTTGAGCATCGCGCTGCTGTTGCCATCCTGGCGGACTTCGCCGTTGATGGTCAGGCGAATGCCGATGTCAGTCAGGTCGGCAAAGGTACTGCCGGACACGAACGGAGCAATCACTGCCGCACCGTCGAAGGACTTGGCGATTTCCCATGGCAGGCCTTTGGACTTCAGCTCGGCCTGCTTGTCACGCAAGGTCAGGTCCAGGGCCGGGGCAAAACCGGAGATCGCGTCGAGCACTTCTTCACGGCTCGGTTTGGTCGACAAAGGCTTGCCGATCAACACAGCGATTTCCGCTTCGTAATGCACCGAGCCACGCTCGGTCGGAATGCTGAAACCACCTTCCAGCGGAACGACGCAACTGCCAGGCTTGATGAACAGCAGGGGCTCCGTTGGCACCGGGTTGTCCAGTTCCTTGGCGTGTTCGGCGTAGTTACGGCCAATGCACACCACTTTTCCCAGCGGGAAGTGAATACGCGTACCGTCGACATACTGGTGCTGATAGCTCATGGACCGACTCCTGGTTCGTAGCTCTTGAATTCAAACGTCAAACAGCGAAAATCTTGCCCGGGTTCATGATGCCGTTCGGGTCGAACACCGCTTTGACGGCTTTCATGTACTCGATCTCAACCGGCGAGCGACTGTAGGTCAAGTAATCACGCTTGGTCATGCCCACGCCGTGCTCGGCAGAAATCGAACCGTTGTATTTCTCGACGGTTTCGAACACCCACTTGTTGACGGTCGCGCACTTGGCGAAGAACTCGTCCTTGCTCAGGTTTTCCGGCTTGAGGATGTTCAAATGCAAGTTGCCATCGCCGATATGACCGAACCAGACGATTTCGAAGTCCGGGTAGTGTTCGCCGACGATCGCATCGATTTCCTTCAGGAACGCCGGGACTTTCGACACAGTGACCGAAATGTCGTTTTTGTACGGCGTCCAGTGGGAGATGGTTTCGGAAATGTATTCGCGCAGTTTCCAGAGGTTTTGCAGCTGGGTTTCGCTCTGGCTCATCACGCCATCCAGCACCCAGCCCTGCTCCACGCAATGCTCGAAGGTTTCCAGCGCGTGATTGGCCACATCTTCAGTGGTCGCTTCGAATTCCAGCAGCGCATAGAACGGGCAATCGGTTTCGAACGGTGCCGGCACGTCGCCGCGCCCCATGACTTTGGCCAGAGCCTTGTCGGAGAAAAATTCGAATGCAGTCAGGTCGAGCTTGCTCTGGAAGGCGTGCAACACCGGCATGATCGAGTCGAAATCGGCGGTGCCGAGCACCATCGCAGTGAGGTTTTTCGGAGCACGGTCCAGACGCATGGTCGCTTCAACCACAAAACCGAGCGTGCCTTCCGCGCCGATGAACAGCTGACGCAGGTCGTAGCCGGTGGCGTTCTTGATCAGATCGCGGTTCAGTTCCAGCAGGTCGCCCTTGCCGGTGACCACTTTCATGCCGGCGACCCAGTTGCGGGTCATGCCGTAGCGAATGACCTTGATTCCGCCGGCATTGGTGCCGATATTGCCGCCAATCTGGCTCGAACCTGCGGACGCGAAGTCCACCGGGTAATACAGGCCTTTTTCCTCGGCGACGTTCTGCAGATGCTCGGTGACCACACCCGGCTGGCACACCGCCGTGCGGTCGGTCAGGTTCACGTCGAGAATCTGGTTCATGTAGTCGAAGGACACGACCACTTCGCCATTCGCTGCGACTGCCGCAGCGGACAGCCCCGTACGCCCGCCGGACGGCACCAGCGCCACCTTGTGTTTATTGGCCCAAAGGACGATGGCCTGGACCTGTTCGGTGGTCTTGGGAAACACGATGGCCGTCGGGGCCGGGGCGAAATGCTTGGTCCAATCCTTGCCGTAAGCATTCAGGGAGTCGGCATCAGTCAGTACCTTGCCAGGCTCAACCAGGGTCTTCAGCTCATCAATCAGCGCAGGAATGGTCATCGACAGAACTCTCGAACAATTCATGGTCATCCTGAGAACGCTTCACGTCGCAGGAATGAGTGTTTAGCGGGGTGCATATGCTAGCATACCGACCCCGCAGCATAGTGCCGAAAGGCAATTCTGCGGCGACGGCTTTCTTGCCGTCCGGGTCAGCGTCTGCTGGCTATTTCCTGCCATTTTTCTCCGGGATACAGGTTTACGCAGATGAGCAAGACTTCTCTCGATAAGAGCAAGATCAAGTTCCTTCTTCTCGAAGGCGTCCACCAATCGGCTGTCGACGTCCTCAAGTCGGCGGGCTACACCAGCATCGAGTACCTCACTGGTTCTCTGCCGGAAGCCCAGCTGAAGGAAAAGATCGCTGATGCTCACTTCATCGGCATTCGCTCCCGCACTCAACTGACCGAAGAGATCTTCGATCACGCGAAGAAGCTCGTGGCGGTAGGGTGTTTCTGCATCGGCACCAACCAGGTTGACCTGAACGCTGCCCGCGAACGCGGTATCGCGGTGTTCAACGCTCCGTACTCCAACACTCGCTCCGTTGCCGAGCTGGTGCTGGCCGAAGCGATCCTGTTGCTGCGTGGCATCCCTGAGAAGAACGCTTCCTGCCACCGTGGCGGCTGGATCAAGAGCGCGGCCAACTCCTTCGAAATCCGTGGCAAGAAGCTCGGCATCGTCGGTTACGGCTCGATCGGTACGCAATTGTCGGTTCTGGCTGAAGGCCTGGGCATGCAGGTGTATTTCTACGACACCGTGACCAAGCTGCCACTGGGCAACGCGACCCAGGTCGGCAACCTGCACGAGCTGCTGGGCATGTCCGACATCGTCACCCTGCACGTTCCGGAAACCGCTGCCACCCAGTGGATGATCGGCGAGAAGGAAATCCGCGCCATCAAGAAGGGCGGCATCCTGATCAACGCCGCGCGCGGCACCGTGGTCGAGCTGCAAGCCCTGGCGGACGCGATCAAGGACAAGCACCTGATCGGCGCGGCCATCGACGTATTCCCGGTGGAGCCACGCTCCAACGACGAAGAGTTCGAAAGCCCGCTGCGTGGCCTGGACAACGTGATCCTGACCCCGCACATCGGTGGTTCCACCGCTGAGGCGCAAGCCAACATCGGTCTGGAAGTGGCAGAAAAACTGGTCAAGTACAGCGACAACGGTACTTCGGTATCGTCCGTTAACTTCCCGGAAGTGGCCCTGCCGGCTCACCCTGGCAAGCACCGTCTGCTGCACATCCACGAGAACATTCCGGGTGTGATGAGCGAGATCAACAAGGTCTTCGCCGAAAACGGCATCAACATCTCCGGTCAGTTCCTGCAGACCAACGAGAAAGTCGGCTACGTGGTAATCGACGTCGACGCCGAGTACTCGGACCTGGCGCAAGAGAAGCTGCAGCACATCAACGGCACCATTCGTTGCCGCGTGTTGTTCTGATCGCGACTTGAGCGACAAAAAAAGGAGACCTTCAGGTCTCCTTTTTCGTGGGCGCTACTAACGTTACTTAACGTTGACGGTGATTTTCTCAGAGACGATCGGCGGATCGAAGGCCATATGGTTCATGTCGCCCAACTCCAACTGCAAGGTGTGCTTGCCAGGTGTCAGCGTCAGCTCGGTCTCTGTCTGCGCCTTGCCGAAGTGAACGTGATTGGCATCGGCAGGGATGACTGCCCCTGCTGGGACTACATCCTTGGCATCGACCAGCAAATGGTGGTGGCCAGTATTCTTGGTGGTATCGCCCGCTGGCGCCAACGCAACGTTTTCAACAGCGAATTTGATTTTGAAAGTTTGCGGAACAGTCCCACCATCTTTAGGAGAAACGATGGACACTTCAGCACCCTTGGGTGCCGGCGTAGCCGCACTGGCCAGCACCGAAACGCCCATCAGCAGGCCAGCCAATGCAGTACGTGACATAAAGGTTTTCATTCTCTTCTCCAGTTTTTTCGTAAAATCCGCGCGGCCATGACAACTTCACGGCCATTCGTTGTCGAAGGTTCTCGACAACCATAGCAAAGCGAGCCTGAACCAGCGCATCGCGATAAATGTATTCAAAGGAGTGACCATGCGCTTTCTGCCTGGCCTGATCTGCCTGCTACCCCTTCTGAGCCCTTTAGCTCATGCCGAACTGATTGACGATGTAAACGACCGCGGTGAATTGCGCATTGCCCTTGAGGCTAATACACCGCCCTTCAATTTCAAGGACGACGGCCAGCTCTCCGGGTTCGAAGTCGAACTGGGCCAACTGCTGGCCAATGAACTGGATGTGCGGGCCGACTTTGTCGTTACCGATTCCAGCGATCTGTTGGCCGGCGTCGAAAGCGGCAAGTACGACGTCGCCATCAATCACATAGCAGTGACCCCGGAACTCGAGGATCGTTTCGACTTCAGCGAACCTTACATTCACACCAGTTCGCAATTGATCGCACAGAAAGAAGAGCCGCGTTCGATCCTGCTGGTGCAGTCGCTGACGGAAGAAAAACCGAAAACCGCCTCGACTGTGAGCCTGGCGATTCCGTTTCAGAAGGGTAACCCGGCGTTCCACGCCAGCCTGGAAAACGCCTTGCAGCGGATCAAGGCGGATGGGCGGATGGCGGCGCTGGAGAAAAAGTGGTTTGCGGCAGATACGGGCGAAGAGCCGAAGCCCTGAGTCCACCGACGATCCCTTGCAGGAGCCGGCTTGCTGGCGATAGCGGTGTAACAGTCAATGTAAATGTTGAATGTTAAACAGCTATCGCCAGCAAGCCGGCTCCTACAGAGGTTGTGTGGGGCGTTAGGTTTGCAGTGCGGCCGCTGCTTCAGCCAGCTCCAGCTCGCTGAAGACTTGCACGCCATGGCGCTTGAGCAACGCGGCGGTGACGCCTTCCCCGCTGACTTTCACGCCGCTGAACGTGCCGTCATAGGTCAACAGGTTGCCGCACGACGGGCTGTTGGCCTTGAGCACGGCGATGCGGATGCTGTATTTCTGCACCAGCTCCAGCGCCTGATAAGCCCCCGAAAGAAACTGCGCACTGACATCTTCACCTTCGGTGGTGATGACCAACGCCTGCCCCTCCAGCACCTCACCACCCTGCCCGCCCGGAATCTCCGCCGCCGCCCGTGGCGTCGGCAACCCGCCGGCGACCTCAGGGCACAACGGCACGACGCGACCTTCGTCGAGCCACTGCTGAAGCTGATCGAACGGCCCGCTGGCCCCGCCGTCGTAACGTACGCGGTGGCCGAGCAGGCAGCGACTTACCAGGATTTTCTGCATGATCAGAACGGCTCGTTGCCACGACGCCGGAACCAGCCGGTCAATGACAGGCGATCGCGGGTCGCGGGCAGGACTTCGTGGGGCACCTCGCCCGACAGGAACACCACCAGGCATCCGCCGGTAGGCACCACATCGTGTTCGACGCCATCTTTCAGGTACATGCGCAACTGACCGCCGTGTTCCGGCAACCAGCCGTCGTTGAGATAGACCACCGCCGAGACCATGCGCCGGTCATCATCGCGGAAGCGGTCGACATGCTTGAGGTAGAAAGCTCCGGGCGGGTACATCGCAAAATGGCTTTCGAAATCTTCCAGGCCCAGATACAAGCCGCGATTCATGGCTTCGCGCAGGCTGTCCATCAACTGCAGATAGCTGTCGCAAGCCAACGCCTGACCGGGCTCGATCCACTGGATCCTGTCGCCGCGAATCCCCTCGCGAATCTCCGATGTTGGCCCGCGGCCCACGGCGGCCGGGGCCAATTCACCCTCGGCGGCACGTTTATGGCACTCAGCCGCCAGCGCTCGGGTCAGATCCAGAGGCAGGAATATATTCTGCTGCGACCAGCCGCGTTCAGCCAGGTCGTCGACGATACGTAACAGCAGCGGGTGATCAGAGGGTATTTGCATGCCGCGCATAGTATTCCTGTGCCCGAAAATCCGACAGAGCCGTGCAGCGGCTTGATACGAATTCTCGACAAGTCCGTATGCCACACGGAGAATAGTCGCCTGCTGACAGGAGTCCCTATGCGCCGTTTGCTTTTCTCACTGCTGATGTTCTGCGTTTTGCCCGCCTGGGCAGACGGCCACGACCAGTTGTACAAGGTCGCCGGCTGGCCAGAACAGCGCGCGCATTTCAGCGATGCCCTCTCAGCCGCTCAACAGCGTTACCAGAACAGCCTGCCGCCCGCCGTGTTTCAGGCGCTGGTGAACAACAGCAATCAGCGTTTTGCCCCGCAGGCCGTGGACCAGCGCGCCGAAGCGCAATTGCGCAAAACCCTCGCTGATCCGAAGCCTGCACTGACCTTCTTCCAGTCGCCGCTGGGCAAGAAAATCGTGGCCGCCGAGTTGCTGGCGACCCGTCGGGACCAGTTGGCGAAGAACGCCAAAGGCCTGCCGAAGATTCAGGCCAGCGACAGCCGCATGCTGATCATCGGTCACCTCGCCCAGGCCTTGCCCGCGCGCGAGGCCGGCGCGGAAGTCAGCCTGGCGATTGCCGGTGTTGCGGCCGACAGCCTGAGCTCGATGATCCCCGGCCTGCTCGGTGGCGGTCAGGCGCAGGGGATGTTGAACGGTCAGCGTCAGCGCTTGATGGAGCAGATCGGCAGCGACCTCAACAACACGTTGCTGTATGTCTATCGCGATCTGTCGGATGACGAGCTGGAAGAGTTCGCCACGTTTGCCGAGTCGGCTGAAGGCAAGGCTTATTACCAGGCGGCGTTGGCGGCGATTCGGGCGGGGTTGGCGGTAGGGCAGAATCCTTCGGACCTCAGTCAGTAATTTCGGCGTCTGCAAGGGGCCGTTCGCGAGCAAGCCCGCTCCCACATTGGACCGTCTTCCCCCCAACAACTCGGTCTACTGTGGGAGCGGGCTTGCTCGCGAAGAGGCCGGAACAATCACTAAAGATTCCGACCCTTGATCCGCTTGCTCAAAAACCCGAAATACTCCCCCCGCAACGCCACTGTCTCATTCGCCAAATGATGCCGCGCCTCAGGCAACATCAATACCTGTGGCCGATCGAACTTGGCTTTCAACACCTCAAGGTTGTGCTCCCAATCCACCGTCATGTCTGCCTGCCCTTGCACGATCAGCGGCTGGCGCATGCTGCCTGGCGCTGCCTCGATGCGCTTGATCCAGCGCGCCAGCGCGCCAACCCAGGCCGTCGGCAGGCGCAGCGGCTGCAACGGGTCGGCTTGCAGGAATGGCAGGAAATCCGGATCGTTGGAGTTCTCGCTGAAACGCCGGGCGATGGCTTTGACGAAAGGTTTGAGCAGGTAATAACTGAGTTGCGACCACCCCCAGGCCCGCGGCCTCACCAGTGGCGACAACAGGATCACCTGGCCCTGGGCCGGGCTGCTCGCGCCTTCATTGAGCACATGATCGATCACGATGGCGCCACCGGTGCTCTGCCCGCACAGGTGCCACGGTTGCGGCAGATCGAGGGATTTTGCTTCGGCAAACAGCCCTTGCAGCGTGTCCTGATACTCGGCGAAATCCTTGATGCTCGCCCGTTCGCCACTGGACAGGCCGTGCCCCGGCAAGTCACAGGCAATCACCGCAAAGCCCTGATCCAGGGCCCACTCGATCACATGCCGGTACAGCCCGGTGTGGTCGTAGAAACCGTGGAACACAAACAGCGTCGCTTTCGCCCGCTCTGGCCACCAGAGCTGGCTGACCAGCTCATAACCATCCACTTCGAAACGTCCCAGGCCACCGCGCAACTGACGCCCCGGAAAATCCAGGCCGTAGAACCGCCGGTACGCCTGCGCCTCCACGGACAGCGGCTGCCACTCGGCTAAAGGCCGCAGGCCGGCGCGCAGGTGATCAGGGTCGAAAGTGGCGGACATGGGCGATTCCAGAGCACGAAGCAGACTTTATAAGCCTGCGATATTCATCTGTCGCGGCAAGCATGGCAAGCTGGGCGACCTTCGAGGATCGATACCCATGCGTTCGCCCTACCGCACCCCACTGCTTGCCAGCCTTATCGCGCTCGTGTGTGCCGGTGTTTTGTGGGCGGCTTACGACTGGTTTCAAGGGCGTTACCTGCGCGCGTTCAGCGAACACACCGCGGTATTTTCCGGCGACCCGTTGCGCCTGCCCGACAACCTTGCCGGCCCCGGCGCCATCCGCTTCGTGCACTTCTGGGACCCGGCCTGCCCGTGCAACGTCGGCAATCAGCAACACCTGAGCGAACTGGTCGAGCAGTATGTGCCGCAAGGCGTCGAGTTCTATTCGGTGCAAAAGCCCGGCAGCCAAGGCCAGTTGCCCCGTACCTTGAGCAGCCTGAAAACCATCACCGTCCTCCCAGGCTCCGAACAGATCCCGGCCAGCCCGGCCGTGGCGATCTGGGATCGCAGCGGCAAACTCGCCTACTTCGGCCCCTACAGCGAAGGCCTGACCTGCAATTCGAACAACAGCTTTATCGAGCCGATCCTGCAAGCGTTAAACGCCGGTCGCGAGGTGAATGCCACGCACACCCTGGCGGTCGGGTGTTACTGCCCATGGCCTGTCGATACAAAGAAGTAGCGACAGACCAGACAACAAGAATCCCTCCTACGGGTGATGGGCCGATTCGGCAGGTCGTGTTAAACAGTGACGCCAGGGAATTGCTGCCACTCATAACAAGAACAAGGAATCACCATGAAACGCCTCCTGACTGCGCTCGTCCTGCTGATTGTCGTGCTCGCCGCAGGTGCCGGCTGGTACGTCTACAGCAAGCAACCGACACGCCAGGGCATGGTTGAGTTGCAACACCTGCAAGGCTCCGTCACCGTGCGTTACGACGAGCGCGGCATCCCGCACATCCGCGCCGAAAACGAAACCGACCTGTACCGTGCCCTCGGCTATGTGCACGCCCAGGACCGGCTGTTTCAGATGGAAGTCCTGCGTCGCCTCGCCCGCGGTGAACTGGCCGAAGTGCTGGGCCCGAAACTGCTCGACACCGACAAACTGATGCGCAGCCTGCGCATTCGCGAACGCGCCGAAACGTACTTCGCCAATCTGGACAAACAGTCCCCGACATTCATTGCCATGCAGGCCTATCTGGACGGCATCAACCAGTATCAGGACAGCCATGCAAAACCCGCCGAGTTCGATGCGCTGGGCATTTCAAAGCGCCCGTTCACCGCTCAGGACACCATCAGCATCGCCGGTTACATGGCCTACAGTTTTGCCGCGGCGTTTCGCACCGAACCCTTGCTGACTTACGTGCGCGACCAGTTGGGTGCCGACTACCTGAACGTCTTCGAGCTCGACTGGCAGCCCAAAGGCGTGCTGGCGAACCGCAGCGCCGCCGTACCGCCCCTCGCCAGCGCCGACTGGAAAGACCTCAATGCCCTCGCCCGCCTGAGCGAGCAGGCACTGGCCGACAACGGCTTGCCGCAGTTCGAGGGGAGCAACGCCTGGGTGGTCTCGGGCAACCGCACCAAAAGCGGCAAGCCGCTGCTGGCGGGTGACCCGCATATCCGCTTTTCCGCGCCGTCGGTGTGGTACGAAGCGCAGCTCTCGGCGCCGGGCTTCGAGCTCTATGGTCACTATCAGGCGTTGATGCCATTCGCCTCGCTGGGGATGAACCGCGACTTCGGCTGGAGCATCACCATGTTCCAGAACGACGACCTCGACCTGATCGCAGAGAAGGTCAACCCGGACAACCCCAATCAGGTTTGGTATCGCGGCAAATGGGTGGACATGGTCACCAGTGAGCAGCAGATCGCGGTCAAGGGTCAGGCGCCGGTGAAATGGGTGTTGCGCCAGTCACCCCACGGGCCGATCGTCAACGATGCGCTGGGCAACAGCGTCGGCAAAACGCCGATCGCCATGTGGTGGGGGTTTCTCGAAAGCCAGAATCCGATCCTCGAAGGCTTCTACCAGCTCAACCGTGCCGACACCCTGGCCAAGGCGCGCAGTGCCGCCGCCAAGATTCAGGCTCCGGGCCTGAACATCGTGTGGGCCAATGCCAAGGGTGACATTGGCTGGTGGGCCGCGGCGCAATTGCCGAAACGTCCGGCCGGTGTGCGGCCGTGGTTCATCCTCGACGGCAGCAGCGCCGAAGCGGACAAGGATGGTTTCTACCCGTTCAGCGCCAACCCGCAGGAAGAGAACCCGGCGCGAGGCTACATCGTCTCGGCCAACTTCCAGCCTGTGTCTCCTACGGGCATGGAGATTCCCGGTTACTACAACCTCGCGGATCGGGGTCAGCAGCTCAATCGCCAGCTCGGCGACAAAACCGTCAAGTGGGATCTGGAGACCAGCCAGAAGTTGCAGTTGGGCACCACCACTGCGTACGGCCCGCGCTTGCTGGCGCCGTTGTTGCCGGTCCTGCGTGAAGTGGTGAGCGATCCCGCCGAACTCAAACTGGTGGAACAACTGGCTCAGTGGAAAGGCGATTACCCGCTGGATTCCACCAGCGCCACGCTGTTCAACCAGTTCCTGTTCAACCTCGCGGACGCATCGATGCACGATGAGTTGGGCAACGACTTTTTCGAAACGCTGCTCTCGACCCGGGTGATCGACGCTGCGCTGCCGCGTCTGGCGGCGAACGCTGAATCGCCGTGGTGGGACAACCGCAACACCCTCGGCAAGGAAACCCGTGCCGACACGGTGAAGGTGGCGTGGCAAGCGAGCATTGCTCATCTCAAGACCACGCTGGGTGCGGATGTCGCGCAATGGCAGTGGGGCAAGGCGCACACGCTGACCCATGGTCACCCGCTGGGGCAGCAGAAGCCGCTGGACCGGATTTTCAATGTCGGGCCATTCGCGGCGCCCGGTACCCATGAAGTGCCGAACAACCTTTCGGCAAAAATCGGCCCGGCGCCATGGCCGGTCACTTACGGGCCATCGACCCGGCGCCTGATCGATTTCGCCGACCCGGCACACAGCCTGACCGTCAACCCCGTGGGTCAAAGTGGCGTGCCGTTTGACCGGCACTATGAAGATCAGGCTGAGGCGTATGTCGAAGGGGTGTACTTCCAGGCGCACCTCAATGATGAAGAGGTGACGGCGAACACGCGGAGTACGTTGAAGCTGTTGCCGGCGCGGTAGATTTTTGTTGGCCGGGCTGACGCCATCGTGAGCAAGCCCGCTCCCACATTAGACCGCGATCCAATGTGGGAGCGGCTTGCTCGCGAAGAGGCCCTGACAGACAACATCACTGTCAGCTCAAACCATCGCCGAAAAATTCAACCTGAACTGCTGCGGCGTCACCCCCAACCGGCGATTGAACACGCTGCGCATATGCTGGGCATCGCGAAACCCGCACTGGTACGCCACGGTTTTCAGCGGTGCGACGGTGCTTTCCAGCATCACCCGCGCCGCATCCACCCTCGCCCGCTCGACAAATTCCGCCGGGGTGACTTTCGCCTCTTTGGCAAACACCCGGGAAAAGTTGCGCGCGCTCATGTTGGCCGCATTGGCCAGGTCGGCGATGGTCAGGTCGCCGGTCAGGTTCGCCAGCACGTAATGCTGAACCATCGCCACCGCCGACGTCGGTTCGGCATGGGGCGTCAGGAATGGGCTGAACTGTGACTGCCCGCCCGAGCGCTGCGTGAACACCACCAGCCGCTTGGCCACACTCAGCGCGACTTCCGGCCCGTGATCCCGGGCCAGCAGGTACAACGACAGATCGATTCCCGCCGTGACGCCGGCCGAGGTGTACAGCTCGCCATCCTGCACGTACAGGCGATCAGGCTCGACCTGAGTCGAAGGACACAATGCCGCGAGCGCCGCTGCATCGCCCCAATGAGTCGTCACCGTTCGCCCCTCGAGCAGCCCGGCGCGAGCGAGCATGAACGCGCCGTTGCAGATCGAGCCGAAGCGTTGCGCCAGGGCGCTGGCATCCCGCAGCCAGGCATTGAAGGCGGCGCCGAAATCCATGAACGGCAACTGTGGCCCTCCGGCCACCAGCAACAAGTCGTACGCGTCCAGCGCCTCGCTGAAATGCCGATGGGCGTTGAGCGACAAACCGTTGGAACACGGCATCATCCCGCGTTCGACGCCAATCACCTCCAGCCGATAGTGATCCTCCGGCGCCAGGAAGCGATTAGCCTCGGAAAACACATCCATGGGGCCGGTGACGTCCAGGGACTGAACGCCGGCGAAGACCACGATGGCAACGGTTTTACTCATGTCAGGACTCGCCCTCAATGGCTCTGGATGCACACACTGCAGGAGCCGGCTTGCTGACGATCGCGGTGTGCCTGTCCACGTCAATGTTGAATGTTGAATGTTGAATGTTAAGCCGCTATCGCCAGCAAGCCGGCTCCTACAGGTTTTGCGCACGACGTGAATCCATGCGAAAGACTCCAACCGTAGCCAATCCGTGCCCAACAAGCGAGGCTGGCGCGATATGCATGCTCATTGGCAAGGATCGCAGCCATGGATCGATTGTCCGGTTCTGGCTGCCGGAACAGACTTGTTCCATCAGCGCCGCCACGGCGTTCCCCACGAGGACAGCACCATGAGCAGCACCATCGCCGGCATCAAAATCCCGGACAGCGCGTTGGCCCGGGCCACCACGGAATACATTCGCGACGTCGAATCCGACCTGCTTTATCACCACTCGCGCCGGGTGTTTCTGTTCGGTGCGTTGAGCGGTGAACGCAAGCAACTGGCCTACAACCCCGAGCTGTTGTATGTCGGCGCCATGTTCCATGACCTGGGCCTGGTGGAAGGCCATCGCACGGACGACAAACGCTTCGAAGTCGATAGCGCCAACGCCGCCAAAGCGTTCCTCAAGCCTTACGGGTTGAGCGATGACGACATCGAGCAAGTGTGGCTGTCGATTGCCCTGCACACCACACCGGGTGTGCCGCAACACCTGCGTCCTAACGTGGCGCTGGTGACCGCGGGTGTAGAAATGGATGTGCTGGGTATCGACTACGCGGCGTTCCCCACCGTGCAGCGCGAAGCGGTGGTGCATGCGCATCCACGGGGTGAAGGGTTCAAGGAGTGCATCCTGTGTGCATTCGCCAACGGCTTCAAACATAAGCCGGCTACCACGTTCGGTACGGTGAATGCGGACGTGCTGGTGGACAGCGAGCCAGGGTTCAAGCCGATGAACTTTGTCGAGATCATCCGCAAATCACCTTGGGTGGCATAGATCCTTGTAGGAGCCGGCTTGCTGGCGATGGTGTGTCAGCGACGTTGATGTCGACTGACACTCCATCGCCAGCAAGCCGGCTCCTACAGTAGATCGGGTTGGCCACGCGATTGTGGCCAACACTCAGGCAGCTTCCGGCGCCTGCTGTGCGCGACGCACGTCCGGTTGCTTCCACGAGTCGGCCGCGCTTTCTTCGATGGCCTGCTGAATCGCACGCTTGCGCGCTTCTTCGGCACGGCGGCTGAAGAACCAGACCAGGAAGGTCATCAGCGACACCGCCAGCAGTATCAGACTGGCCACGGCATTGATCTCGGGTTTGACCCCCAGACGCACCGCCGAGAACACTTCCATCGGCAAGGTCGTCGACCCCGGCCCCGACACGAAGCTCGCCAGCACCAGGTCATCCAGCGACAGGGCGAACGACATCATGCCGCCCGCACCCAACGATGGCGCGATCATCGGAATGGTGATCAGGAAGAACACCTTCCACGGCCGCGCCCCCAGGTCCATGGCCGCCTCTTCGATGGACAGGTCCAGTTCACGCAAGCGCGCCGATACGACCACCGCCACATACGCCGCACAGAACGTCGTGTGGGCGATCCAGATGGTGACGATGCCACGTTCCTGTGGCCAACCGATCATCTGCGCCATGGCCACGAACAGCAGCAACAGCGACAGACCGGTGATCACTTCGGGCATCACCAACGGCGCGGTGACCAAACCGCCGAACAGCGTGCGGCCCTTGAAGTGGGTGATGCGGGTCAGGACGAACGCGGCCAACGTACCCAGCGCCACCGCCGCCACCGCCGTGTAGCAGGCGATTTCCAGCGAGCGCACCACCGAGCCCATCAGTTGCGTGTTGTCCATCAACCCGACGTACCACTTGATCGACCAGCCGCCCCACACCGTCACCAGTTTCGAGGCGTTGAACGAGTAGATCACCAGGATCAGCATCGGCGCGTAGATGAACAGCAAACCGGCTACAAGCATGAAACTCGAGAAACGGAAGCGCTTCATTCCTTGCCCTCCATTTCTTTGGCCTGGCTACGGTTGAACAGGATGATCGGCACGATAAGGATCGCCAGCATCACCACCGCCAGCGCAGATGCCACCGGCCAGTCACGGTTGTTGAAGAATTCTTGCCACAGCACTTTACCGATCATCAGCGTCTCAGGACCGCCGAGCAGTTCCGGAATCACGAACTCGCCCACCACCGGAATGAACACCAGCATGCAGCCAGCGATGATGCCGTTCTTGGACAGCGGAATGGTGATCTTCCAGAAGCTGTTGAAGGTGCTCGAACCGAGGTCGGACGCGGCTTCCAGCAGGCTGTTGTCGTGCTTCACCAGGTTGGCGTAGAGCGGCAGGATCATGAACGGCAGGTACGAATAAACCACGCCGATATAAACCGCCAGGTTGGTGTTGAGGATCTGCAGCGGTTCGTCGATCCAGCCCATGGTCATCAGGAAACCATTGAGCAGGCCGTTGTTGCTGAGGATGCCCATCCACGCGTAGACGCGGATCAGGATTGCGGTCCAGGTCGGCATCATGATCAGCAGCACCAGCACCGTTTGCAGCTCTTTGCGGGCACTGGCGATGGCGTAGGCCATCGGGTAGCCGATCAGCAGGCAGAGGATGGTGCTGAACAACGCCATCTTCAGCGAGCCAAGGTAGGCTGCGATGTACAACTCATCGTCGCCGAGCATCGCGTAGTTGCCGAGGTTGAGCAGCACCTGGAGCTTCTGGTCGATGAAGCTGTAGATCTCGGTGTACGGCGGAATGGCCACGTCGGCTTCGGCGAAGCTGATCTTCAGGACAATGAAGAACGGCAGCATGAAGAACAGGAACAGCCAGATGAACGGAACCCCGATGACCAGCTGACGGCCACCGGGAATTATTCGGTTGAGGCGGCGTTTGAATTTGCGCATGTTCATGAGCGAAGTACCACGCCGCTGTCGTCTTCCCACCACACGTAAACCTGGTCACCCCAGGTTGGGCGCTGGCCACGGCGCTCGGCGTTGGCGACAAACGACTGGACGATCTTGCCGCTCGGCAATTCGACGTAGAACACCGAGTGACCGCCGAGGTAGGCGATGTCATGCACCTTGCCGCTGGACCAGTTGTATTCGCAGGTCGGCATGGTCGGGGTCACCAGCAGTTTTTCCGGACGGATCGCGTAAGTCACGGACTTGTCCTGCACCGAGGTGCTGATGCCATGACCCACGTAAATCTGACGATCCAGGTCCTTGCAGGTGATGGTGGCGTGACCTTCGGCGTCGTCGATCACTTCACCGTCGAAGATGTTGACGTTGCCGATGAACTCGCAGACCAGGCGGCTGGTCGGGGTTTCGTAGATATCGATCGGGCTGCCGATCTGGGCGATCCAGCCCAGGTGCATGATCGCGATGCGCTCGGCCATGGTCATGGCCTCTTCCTGGTCGTGGGTCACCATGACGCAGGTTACGCCGACGCGCTCGATGATCTCGACCAGCTCCAGCTGCATTTGCGAACGCAGCTTCTTGTCCAGCGCACCCATCGGCTCGTCGAGCAGCAACAGCTTCGGTCGCTTGGCCAGCGAACGCGCCAGGGCCACACGCTGACGCTGGCCACCGGACAACTGATGCGGTTTGCGCTTGGCGTACTGGGTCATCTGCACCAGCTTGAGCATGTCGGCCACGCGGGCATCGACTTCAGCCGCGGGAAGCTTGTCTTGCTTGAGGCCGAAGGCGATGTTCTGCGCCACGGTCATGTGCGGGAACAAGGCGTACGACTGGAACATCATGTTGATCGGCCGCTCGTACGGCGGCATGTCGGTGATGTCTACGCCATCGAGGAAAATACGCCCCTCCGTGGGCCGTTCGAAGCCGGCGAGCATCCGCAGCAACGTGGATTTGCCCGATCCCGAACCGCCGAGCAGGGCGAAGATCTCGCCTTTCTTGATTTCCAGGGACACATCGTCCACGGCAATCGTCTCGTCGAACTTCTTCGTGACCCGGTCGATTTTGACCAGCACCTGTTTAGGTGACTGGTCGCCCTCGAGGGCTTTCTTATAGGCGCCGGAGGCAACTGCCATTTACGAAACTCCCAGAAAAAAAGAGTGCAGTTCGCTCAAGGTGAGCCAACCTTGGATAGTTTGAGCCTTGAAGCTATTTGCCCGACTTGACCTTGGTCCAGCTGCGGGTCATCAAACGTTGAATGTTTGGTGGTAACTCAATCGACACGTAAGTCTTGTCGAGGACTGTTTGCGGTGGATAAACCGCTTCGTCGGTGCGAATGGACTGTTCCATCAGTGTGTCCGACCCCGGGTTGGGGTTGGCATAGCCGACGTAATCGCTGACCTGGGCGATCACCTCAGGTTTCAGCAAATAGTTGATGAAGGCGTGGGCTTCTTTGACGTTGGCCGAATCCTTTGGAATCGCCAGCATGTCGAACCACAGTGCACCGCCTTCCTTTGGAATCGAGTAGGCGATGTTCACGCCTTTCTTCGCTTCAGCCGCACGGTTGCGGGCCTGGAACATGTCGCCGGAAAAACCGATGGCGATACAGATGTCGCCGTTGGCCAGGTCGGCGATGTATTTGGAGGAGTGGAAGTAGGTCACGTAAGGCCGCACCGCCAGCAATTTGGCTTCGGCCTTTTTGTAGTCTTCGGGGTTGGTGCTGTTGGCGTTGAGGCCCATGTAATTGAGGACGGTGGGCATCATTTCATCGGCGGAATCGAGGAACGCCACGCCGCAACTCTGCAGCTTCTTGATGTTCTCCGGCTCGAACACCGCAGCCCAGGAATCGATCTTGTCGACACCCAGCACAGCCTTGATCTTGTCGACGTTGTAACCGATGCCGTTAGTGCCCCACAGGTATGGCACGGCGTACAGGTTGCCCGGATCGTTCTGTTCCAGACGCTTGAGCAATACTGGGTCGAGGTTCGAGTAGTTCGGCAACTTCGACTTGTCGAGTTTCTGGAAAGCACCGGCCTTGATCTGCTTGCCAAGGAAGTGGTTGGACGGCACGACCACGTCATAACCGGTGCGCCCGGCGAGCAACTTGCCTTCCAGGGTTTCGTTGGAGTCGAACACGTCATAAACCGGCTTGATGCCGGTCTCTTTCTGGAAGTCCGCCAGGGTGGTCTCGCCGATGTAATCCGACCAGTTATAAATATGCACCGTACCGGCGGCCTGGGCACTGACAGCGAATGTCAGCCCAGCGCCGACCAGCAGGGCATTGCGCAGCAAAGAAGAAATAGGCAAGTGGAGGTCCTCTAAAATTAGTTGGGCCCAAGTTGCCCCGCGTTACATGACAGTCATCGCTGCCCAGCAACAAAACCGGCGCGCAACTTACCCTCGAAAAACCGTTCCAGCAAACTTTATGAAGATCCGAGTAGGAGCGAGCTTGCTCGCGATGGTCGTCAACGATAACGCTGGGTGCCTGACACCCAGCGGTGCTCTCAGGTTCATCGCGAGCAAGCTCGCTCCTACAGGGTGTATTACTTACCGGATTTGATCTTGGTCCAGCTGCGAGTCAGGATCCGCTGGGTCGCGGCCGGCAAGTCGGCAATCGCGTACAACTTGGCCAGCACGTCGGCCGGCGGATAAATGCCCGGGTCGCTGGTGATGTCTTTATCGACCAATGCGGTTGCAGCCGCGTTACCGTTCGGGAAGCGCACGGCGTTGGTGATTTCAGCCATGATTTCCGGCTTCTGCAGGAAGGTCATGAACTTGTAGGCGCCTTCGACGTTTTCGGCATCTTTAGGGATGGCGACCATGTCATAGAAGCTGCCCGCACCTTCTTTCGGGATGTTGTAGCTGACTTTCACCTTGTCACCGGCTTCAGCCGCGCGGGACTTGGCCTGGTAGATGTCACCCGAGTAACCGACGGCTACGCAGATGTTGCCGTTGGCCAGGTCGGAGATGTACTTGGACGAGTGGAAATAGGCGATCGAAGGACGGACCTTCATGATCAGCGCTTCAGCCTTGTCGATGTCTTCTTTCTTCTGGCTGTCGGTTGGCAGGCCCAGGTAGTGCAACGCCACCGGGATCATCTCGGTTGGCGAATCGAGCAAGCTGATACCGCACGACTTCAACTTGGCCGCGTTCTCCGGTTTGAAGATCAGGTCCCACGAATCGGTCGGGGCATCGGCGCCCAGTGCAGCCTTGACCTTCTCGGCGTTGAAGCCGATACCGATCGAACCCCACATGTACGGGAAGGCGTGTTCGTTGCCCGGGTCGCTCACCGATACCGCTTTGAGCAGGTCAGGATTCAGGTTCTTCCAGTTAGGCAGCTTGGACTTGTCCAGCTTCTGGTAAACGCCGGCCTTGATCTGCTTGGCCAGGAAGTTGTTCGACGGCACGACGATGTCGTAACCGGACTTGCCTGCCAGCAACTTGGCTTCCAGGGTTTCGTTACTGTCGAAAACGTCGTACACGACTTTGATGCCGGACTCGGTTTCGAACTTCTTGATGGTGTCCGGAGCGATGTAGTCGGACCAGTTATAGACGTGCAACACCTTGTCGTCCGCCTGAACCGCACCCGCCATTATGCCCATCAGGGACATGGCGAGGAGTGTCTTGCCAGCAAGCTTTTTTCCTAATGCCTTCATGCGTAATGCTCCAAATTTTTTCTTTTTTGAACCACTTTGTTCAGCGGCCGAACCCGGACAACTGGAACCGCGGCTAGTCTGGCAAGATCCGAGGCGGTCTTTCAAGGAAAGGCCATCCTTTGGAACTGCTCTGAGCGAAAGTTTCATACTCCCGCTCAGAGCCTAGCACTTAGCCCTGCAACGCACTCAGGGTCAGGTCCAGACACTTGCGAGCCTTGGTCACCAGCTCATCGATTTCAGCCTTGGTAATCACCAGCGGCGGAGCAATGATCATGGTGTCGCCGACGGCGCGCATGATCAGGCCGTTGTCGAAGCAGAACGTGCGGCAGATCATGCCCACACCCTTGCCTTCGTAACGTTTGCGCGTGGCCTTGTCCTGAACCAGCTCGATGGCCCCCAGCAGACCCACCCCACGAACTTCGCCCACCAGTGGGTGATCGTTCAGTTCCCGCAGACGCTTTTGCAAATAGGGTGCCGTTTCGGCATGAACGCGCTCGATAATTTTTTCTTCGCGCAGGATGCGGATGTTTTCCAGCGCTACCGCAGCCGCGACCGGGTGACCGGAGTAGGTGAAGCCGTGGTTGAAGTCCCCGCCTTCGTTGAGCACTGCCACCACTTCGTCACGCACGATCAGGCCACCCATAGGGATGTAGCCGGACGTCAGGCCTTTGGCGATGGTCATCATGTCGGGCTTGAGGCCGTAGAAATCGGTACCGAACCACTCACCGGTGCGGCCGAAACCACAGATCACTTCGTCCGCCACGAACAGGATGTCGTACTTGGCGAGGATTTCCTTGATGCGCGGCCAGTAGGTCTCTGGCGGAATGATCACGCCGCCGGCACCCTGAATCGGCTCGGCAATAAAGGCACCGACATTGTCCACGCCGATTTCCAGAATCTTCTCTTCCAGCTGGTTGGCCGCCCATACACCGAACTCTTCCGGTGTCATGTCGCCGCCTTCACCGAACCAGTACGGCTGGGCGATGTGGACAATGCCCGGGATCGGCAAGTCGCCCTGTTCGTGCATGTAGGTCATGCCACCCAGGCTCGCGCCGGCCACGGTGGAACCGTGATAACCGTTCTTGCGGCTGATGATGACTTTCTTTTTCGGCTGGCCCTTGATCGCCCAGTAGTGGCGGACCATGCGCAGCATGGTGTCGTTGCCTTCGGAGCCGGAACCGGTGAAGAACACGTGGTTCATGCCTTCCGGCGCGATGTCGGCGATGGCCTTGGCCAGCTCGAGCACCGGTGGGTGCGCGGTCTGGAAGAACAGGTTGTAGTAAGGCAATTCGCGCATTTGCTTGCTGGCGGCATCGGCCAGTTCATCGCGACCGTAGCCGATCGCTACGCACCACAGGCCGGCCATGCCGTCGAGGATCTTGTTGCCTTCGCTGTCCCACAGGTAAACGCCCTTGGCGTTGGTGATGATCCGCGGGCCTTTCTCTTTCAACTGTTTGAAGTCGCTGAACGGAGCCAGGTGGTGATCGTTGCTCAGGGTTTGCCATTCACGGGTTTGCGGATTGTTGCTGGTCATACGAATCTCCTAAAAAATCAGGTGAAAGCGCCGCCCGATAACGGCGGCGCCCGGCGCATCAGACGGCGAAGAGCAGGAACTCCCGCTCCCACGAACTGATCACGCGCTTGAAGTTTTCATGCTCGGCCCGCTTGACCGCGACGTAGCCAGTGATGAATTTCTTGCCCAGGTATTTCTCGATAGTCGCGCTGTTTTCCATGCGTTCCAGCGCGTCTTCGATGGTCAGTGGCAGGCGCAGGTTGCGGCGTTCATAGCCACGCCCTACCACCGGCGCACTCGGGTTCAGGCCTTCGACCATGCCGATGTAACCGCAGAGCAGGCTCGCGGCAATCGCCAGGTACGGGTTGGCGTCGGCGCCCGGCAGGCGGTTTTCCACCCGACGGTTTTGTGGCCCGGCATCCGGAACCCGCAGGCCCACGGTGCGGTTCTCTTCGCCCCATTCCACGTTCACCGGCGCCGACGTATCCGGCAGGAAGCGGCGGAACGAGTTCACGTTGGGCGCGAAGAGCGGCAACAGCTCGGGGATCAGTTTCTGCAAGCCACCAATGTGATGCAGGAACAGCTGGCTCATGGTCCCGTCTTCATTGGAGAAGACATTCTTGCCGGTTTCGATGTCGATGATGCTCTGGTGCAAGTGCATCGCGCTGCCCGGCTCGCCGGTCATGGGCTTGGCCATGAACGTGGCGGCAACGTCGTGCTTGAGCGCGGCTTCGCGCATGGTGCGCTTGAACACCAGGATCTGGTCGGCCAGGGACAAGGCATCGCCGTGACGGAAGTTGATCTCCATCTGCGCCGTGCCGTCCTCGTGGATCAGCGTGTCGAGGTCCAGTTCCTGCAATTCGCACCAGTCGTAGACGTCTTCGAACAGCGGATCGAATTCGTTCGCCGCTTCAATCGAGAACGACTGACGACCGATTTCCGGACGCCCCGAACGACCGATTGGCGGTTGCAGCGGGTAGTCAGGGTCGTCACTGCGCTTGGTCAGGTAAAACTCCATTTCCGGCGCCACAATCGGCTGCCAGCCCTTGTCGGAATAGAGCTTCAGAACCTTTTTAAGCACATTGCGCGGCGACAGTTCGATCGGGTTGCCTTGCTTGTCATAAGTGTCGTGGATCACCTGGGCGGTCGGTTCGATGGCCCATGGCACCAGGAACACTGCATTCGAGTCGGGGCGACAGATCATGTCGATGTCGGCCGGGTCGAGCAGTTCGTAATAGATGTCGTCTTCGACATAGTCGCCGGTCACGGTCTGCAACAGAACGCTCTCGGGCAGGCGCATGCCTTTTTCAGCAATGAACTTGTTGGTCGGCGAAATCTTGCCCCGGGTGATCCCGGTCAAGTCGGCGATCATGCATTCGACTTCTGTGATCTTGTGGTCTTTCAACCAATCGGTGAGCTGGTCGAGGTTGTTACTCATAAATGCCTCTTAGGCTGAGTTTCCTGACTCTTATAAGTCAGGCGTTGTTTGACGCACGGGCGTCGCTTGGTACAGATTGCCACTGCAATTGCCGCGCACAAACACCCACTCGGGTAATGGCGGGAGTCAGCGAGAGAAGAACATTGCGTGCAGAATCATGAGCAGCCGCCGACACGTTGGTCGGGCCGCCAAGGTAAAACGGTTCTATATTGAAAGGACAACCCGTAAAGAGAATGTCGCGCGAACCGTCCAGAATATCGGACGGAGCCAGCCGGTTCGCCGGGGAAAGAAGAGTCGACGGCACACCTTTGGCAACACGGGCCTTGGCGTGGACGTAACGATCGCCACTGATGTGATAAGCAAGCAGACCGATCTGCCTGGAGCAGATGGCGACGCCGATTAACGGCAGGCGAGACATGAAGCACCCCGGTATTATTGCTGTTATGGGTTTGAATCGAGCTTAGCCTTGTTCATTTTTTTACACAACACCCCCGTAAAAAATACAACACGGCCCGCTCAAGCCCGCGGACGGCAAAGCACTCAAAGGCATAAAAACGCCCCAAAGTGCCTCAAAAAAGCCTCACGGGCGCTTTTTTAGGGCAAAAAAGGCCTCGCTTGACTTCGGCATGCCGTTCGGGTTGACTGAAACCCGAAGAGATCAATGATTGATATTTTTAACAACAAAGGTGTTGCATCATGTCGGTACCCCCGCGTGCCGTTCAGCTTAACGAAGCGAACGCGTTCCTTAAGGAACATCCTGAGGTTCTGTACGTTGACCTTCTGATTGCGGATATGAATGGTGTGGTGCGCGGCAAGCGCATTGAACGCACCAGTCTCCACAAGGTTTACGAGAAAGGCATCAACCTGCCGGCCTCCCTATTTGCTCTGGATATCAATGGCTCGACGGTGGAAAGCACCGGCCTGGGCCTGGACATCGGCGATGCTGACCGAATCTGCTATCCAATCCCTGACACCCTGTGCAATGAGCCCTGGCAGAAGCGCCCTACCGCGCAACTGTTGATGACCATGCACGAACTCGAAGGTGACCCTTTCTTTGCCGATCCTCGCGAAGTCCTGCGCCAGGTCGTGACCAAGTTCGACGAGATGGGCCTGACCATCTGCGCCGCCTTTGAACTTGAGTTCTACCTGATCGACCAGGAAAACGTGAACGGTCGTCCGCAACCTCCACGTTCGCCGATTTCCGGCAAACGCCCGCATTCGACCCAGGTCTACCTGATCGACGACCTCGACGAATATGTCGACTGCCTCCAGGACATTCTGGAAGGTGCGAAAGAGCAAGGCATCCCTGCCGACGCGATCGTCAAGGAAAGTGCCCCGGCGCAGTTCGAAGTGAACCTGCACCACGTGGCCGACCCGATCAAGGCCTGCGACTACGCGGTCCTGCTCAAGCGTCTGATCAAGAACATCGCCTACGACCATGAGATGGACACCACCTTCATGGCCAAGCCTTACCCGGGCCAGGCGGGCAACGGTCTGCACGTACACATTTCGATTCTTGATAAAGATGGCAAAAACATTTTTGCCAGCGAGGATCCCGAGCAGAACGCCGCACTGCGTCACGCGATCGGCGGTGTGCTCGAGACCCTGCCGGCGCAGATGGCTTTCCTCTGCCCGAACGTCAACTCCTACCGTCGTTTCGGCGCACAGTTCTACGTGCCGAACTCGCCGTGCTGGGGCCTGGACAACCGCACCGTAGCGATTCGCGTGCCGACCGGTTCTTCCGATGCCGTGCGTATCGAACACCGCGTTGCGGGCGCCGATGCCAACCCGTATCTGCTGATGGCTTCGGTCCTGGCAGGCGTGCACCACGGTCTGACCAACAAGATCGAGCCGGGCGCACCCGTGGAAGGCAACTCCTACGAGCAGAACGAGCAAAGCCTGCCGAACAACCTGCGTGATGCATTGCGCGAGCTGGACGACAGCGAAGTCATGGCCAAGTACATCGATCCGAAATACATCGATATCTTCGTGGCCTGCAAGGAAAGCGAGCTGGAGGAGTTCGAACACTCCATCTCCGACCTTGAGTACAACTGGTATCTGCATACCGTGTAAGCGGTTGCAGCAAAAACAACGCCGCCGGCTGTTAAAAGCCTGCGGCGTTTTTTTATGGCTGAACACAAACCCTGTGGCGAGGGATATGGAACATCTGCCCGCTCTGCGTACAATGCCCGCTGCCCCGCAGGAGACTCCAATGACGCGCACCGCCACCGTTCGCAAACCCCGCGCCCGCAGCCAGGCCCGGATCGATTCGATACTCGATGCCGCCCGCACGTTGCTGGCAGCCGAAGGTGTGGCCAGTCTGTCGATCTACAGCGTCGCCGAACGCGCGGAGATCCCGCCCTCCTCCGTCTACCACTTCTTTGCCAGCGTCCCGGCACTGCTCGAAGCCCTGACGGCCGACGTCCACGCCGCGTTCCGCGCGTGCCTGCAAGCGCCCATCGACCACGACGCCCTCGACGGCTGGCGCGACCTGTCGCGGCTGGTGGAACAACGCATGCTCGAGATCTACGACGAAGACGCCGCCGCCCGACAGCTCATTCTTGCCCAGCACGGCCTGACCGAAGTTACCCAGGCTGACCGTCAGCACGACATCGAACTCGGCGACCTGATGCACAAACTGTTCGATCATCACTTCGAATTGCCGAAGCTGCCGACGGACGTTGATGTGTTTGCGCTGGCGATGGAGTTGGGTGATCGGGTGTATGCGCGCTCGGTGCAACAACACGGACAGATCACGCCACGCATGGCCGAGGAAGGAATGCGGGTGTTTGATGCCTACCTGGGACTGTATTTGCCGCCCTATCTGCCCAAGCGTGTTTTGCCAGGCTGATTTCCTTGCTGGCTTCGCTGGCCCCTTCGCGAGCAAGCCCGCCCCCACATTTGATTCTCAGTGAACACAGCATTTGTGTACGGCGCAGATCAACTGTGGGAGCGGGCTTGCTCGCGATGGCCGCGCCGCCGACCCGGCTGATTCACACGCATAAAAAACCCCGAAGGGCTCACGCCCTTCGGGGTTGTGTGCACTGCACGCGATCACAACTTGGCGATCGACACCTCGGTGGATTTCACAAACGCAATCACTTCGCTGCCGACCACCAGTTCCAGCTCCTTAACCGAACGGGTGGTGATCACCGAAGTGACGATGCCGGAAGCGGTCTGAACGTCGATCTCCGACAGCACGTCGCCCAATACGATTTCCTTGATCGAGCCTTTGAACTGGTTACGAACGTTGATGGCCTTGATAGTCATGATGTTGATTCCTGTCGTTGGATGAGGCTTGAGTTATTGAGCCCAACGCAATTGCGTAGGCAATGGTGAAACAGGTTCCGGTGCCGGCGGTTCGCCGGGCAGCGCGAGGACGCGATTGAGGACTTCGGTTTCCAGCGCCGCCAGCCGATGCGAACCCCGAACCCGAGGACGTGGCAGTTCCACGTGCAGGTCGAGGCCGACTTCGCCCTCTTCGATCAGGATCACCCGATCGGCAATCGCCACCGCTTCGCTGACATCGTGGGTCACCAGCAACACGGTAAAACCGTGCTGCTGCCAGAGCCGCTCGATCAGCTGCTGCATTTCAATTCGGGTCAGGGCATCCAGTGCGCCCAGCGGTTCGTCGAGCAACAGCAAGCGCGGTTGATGGATAAGCGCGCGGGCCAGCGCCACCCGTTGCTTCTGGCCACCCGACAGCGCCGCGGGCCATTCATTGGCGCGGTCTGCCAGGCCGACTGACTCCAGCGCTTCCAAGGCTTGCGGACGCCAGTTGCCCTTGAGCCCGAGGCCGACGTTGTCGATGACCTTTTTCCATGGCAGCAAACGCGCTTCCTGGAACATCAGCCGGGTGTCTTCCCGTGCATCGCTCAGCGGTGCGGAACCGGCGAGCAATTCACCCCCCGTGGGTTTGTCGAGACCGGCGAGCAAGCGCAGCAAGGTACTTTTACCGCAACCGCTGCGCCCCACCACGGCGACGAATTGGCCGGCCGGAATGTGCAGATCGATCTCACGCAGCACCCGCCGCGCCCCGAAGGTTTTTTGCAGCTTGCGCACCACCAGCGGAATCCCGCGCAGCAGGCGTGGAGGTTGTTGAGCCGTCATGCTGCACCTCCCTTGGCAACCTGATACGCCGGATGCCAGCGCAACCACACCCGTTCAAGTCCACGGGCCGCAAGGTCGGCGAGTTTGCCGAGCACCGCGTACATCAGGATCGCCAGCACCACCACATCGGTCTGCAAAAACTCCCGGGCGTTCATCGCCAGATAGCCAATGCCGGAGCTGGCGGAAATGGTTTCCGCCACGATCAGCGTCAACCACATAAAGCCCAGTGCGAAGCGCACGCCGACCAGAATCGAAGGCAACGCCCCCGGCAGGATCACCTGACGGAACAGGCTGAAACCGGACAGGCCATAACTGCGCGCCATCTCCACCAGCGCCGGGTCGACGTTGCGAATGCCGTGGTAAGTGTTGAGGTAGATCGGGAACAAGGTGCCCAACGCCACCAGAAAAATCTTCGCCGACTCGTCGATGCCGAACCACAGGATCACCAGTGGAATCAGCGCCAGGTGCGGCACGTTACGGATCATCTGCACCGAACTGTCGAGCAGGCGTTCACCCCATTTCGACAGGCCGGTGATGAAGCCCAAAGCCAGGCCAATACCACCACCGATGATGAAGCCCAGCGCTGCGCGCCAGCCGCTGATCGCCAGGTGAGTCCAGATTTCACCGCTGCGTACCAGGCTCACGCCGGCTTCGATCACCGCGATCGGCGCCGGCAGAATCCGCGTCGACAACCAGCCCGCCGACACCGAGAACTGCCACACCGCCACCAGCAAAATCGGCAACGCCCAGGGCGCAAGGTTATGGATGATTCTGTTCATGGTGCGCCTCAGCTCTGGGACGCGGCTTTGGGAAGAATGTCGTTGGCGACCATCTCGCCGAACGGACTGACGTAATTCGCACCTTTGGGCAGTTCCGGCCGTTCGATGTCGAGGTGCGGGAACAGCAATTCCGCGACTCGGTAGGACTCTTCGAGATGCGGATAACCAGAGAAGATGAAGGTGTCGATGCCCAGGTCCGCGTATTCCTTCACGCGGGCGGCCACGGTCGGACCATCGCCAACCAGTGCAGTGCCGGCACCGCCACGCACCAGACCGACACCGGCCCACAGGTTTGGGCTGACTTCCAGATTGTCGCGGCTGCCACCATGCAATGCCGCCATGCGTTGCTGGCCGACAGAATCGAAACGCGCCAGGGAAGCCTGGGCGCGAGCGATGGTGTCGTCGTCCAGGTGCGAGATCAGACGGTCTGCCGCGGCCCAGGCTTCAGCATTGGTTTCACGAACGATCACATGCAGGCGAATCCCGAAGCGCACCGTGCGGCCGAGCTTCGCGGCCTTGGCTCGAACCTGTTCGATTTTTTCAGCGACAGCAGCTGGTGGCTCGCCCCAGGTCAGGACCATTTCCACTTGCTCTGCCGCAAGGTCTTGCGCCGCTTCCGAAGAGCCGCCGAAGTACAGCGGCGGACGCGGTTGCTGGATCGGCGGATAGAGCAATTTGGCGCCCTTCACGCTGATGTGCTGACCGTCGTAATCAACGGTTTCGCCTTCCAGCACGCGACGCCAGATGCGGGTGAACTCCACCGAGGCTTGATAGCGTTCTTCGTGCGTCAGGAACAACCCGTCGCCGGCCAATTCTTCAGGATCACCGCCCGTCACCAGGTTGAACAACGCACGACCGCCGGACAGACGATCCAGCGTGGCGGCCTGACGTGCTGCCACCGACGGGGAAATGATCCCGGGGCGCAGGGCGACGAGGAATTTCAGACGCTGGGTCACCGGGATCAGCGACGCTGCCACCAGCCACGAGTCTTCGCACGAACGGCCGGTGGGAATCAGCACCCCGCCGAAGCCCAGGCGATCCGCCGCTTGCGCGACTTGTTGCAGGTAACCGTGGTCGACGGCGCGAGCGCCTTCGGCGGTGCCAAGGTAATGGCCGTCGCCGTGGGTAGGCAGGAACCAGAAGATATTGAGGCTCATGGAGTGGTCTCCTTGGGGAATCGAATTACTGCGCTTTGGCAACGGCTGCCGGTGGCGTCCAGATCACGTCTTTGATGCTCAGCTGTTTCGGAATCAGCTTGAGCTGGAAGAAGCTGTCGGCAATTTTCTGCTGGGCGGCGACCACTTCAGGGGTCAGGAACAGTGCGCCGTAGCCCTGGCGTTTCACCGAGGTCAGGGTGATGTCCGCCGGCAGGCCGAGCAGAGGCGAAACCTGTTTGGTCACGTCTTCCGGGTTGGCCTTGGACCACTCGCCGACGGCGCGCACTTCTTCCACGAGGGTCTTGATCACCTCAGGATTTTTCTGTGCGTAAGGTTTGGTCGCCAGGTAGAACTGGTGGTTGTCGACGATGCCCTGGCCATCGCGCAGGGTGTGCGCTTGCAACTGCTGTTCGGCGGCTGCCTGGTACGGATCCCAGATCACCCAGGCATCGACACTGCCACGTTCGAACGCGGCGCGGGCATCGGCCGGCGGCAGGAAAACGGTCTGGATGTCGGTGTATTTGAGGCCGGCGTCTTCGAGCGCGCGGACCAGCAGGTAGTGAACGTTGGAGCCTTTGTTGAGCACGACTTTCTTGCCCTTGAGGTCCTTCACCGATTTGATCGGCGAGTCCTTCGGCACCAGGATCGCTTCGCTGTGCGGCGCTGGCGGTTCGTAGGCGACGTAGAGCAGATCGGCGCCCGCCGCTTGGGCAAATACCGGAGGCGTTTCACCGGTGACACCGAAATCGATGGAGCCGACGTTCAAACCTTCGAGCAGCTGCGGGCCGCCGGGAAATTCAGTCCATTGCACGTCCACGCCTTGGTCGGCGAGGCGTTTTTCCAGGGTGCCTTTGGCTTTGAGCAGCACCAGCGTGCCGTACTTCTGATAACCGATTCGAAGGGTCTCGGCTTGAGCTTGAGTAATGGCGCCGAAGGACACAGCCGCAGCAAACAGAGCGACCAGACCACGACGCAAAATGACAGTGCGCATAGCGCTCTCCTTTTTGCAGTTGGGTTTTGGCTGCACCTGCTTGGCCGTTGACGGCTGAGTAAGGTGAGTACTTCAGAATTCAGGTGTGGCTTAAATGCTCCAGCGAGCACTCAACAGACGTTCGTTCAACAGGTTCGGATCGAGCGGCTTCGGCCGTCGGGCCATGGCGCTGAAAAACAGCTCCAGGGATTCGTTCAGTCGTTCTTCAAGTTCTGGCGCCAGTTGCGCTTGCGCGCTGCCTTCGCCGTAAGCGATCTGGCTGTCCACAGCGAAAATTCCGTGGAGCATTTCCTGGGCCTTCAACGCCGACAACACCGGCTTGAGCGCGTAATCCACCGCCAGCATGTGAGCGATGCTGCCGCCGGTGGCCATCGGCAAAACCACTTTGTGCGCCAGGGCGCGTTCGGGCAGCAGGTCCAGCACGGTTTTCAGTGCGCCGGAGAACGACGCCTTGTAAACCGGCGTGGCGATCAGCAGGCCATCGGCGTTTTCAATTTGTTGCAGCAGGTCGATCACCTTCGGGCTATCGAATCGCGCGTGCAGCAAGTCTTCAGCCGGGAAGTCCCGCACCTGATAACTCACCACTTCCACACCCTGCTCCTGCAACCAGCGCTGGGAGCGCTCCAACAGCACCCCGGAACGGGAGCGTTGGCTGGGACTGCCACCAAGTGAGACGACCAACATTCAGACGATTCCTTGAGCGGTATTGGCGATTCGCCGTGTGCGATCTCGCTTCGATGGAGAGACCTTAACAGGTGATTTATATATCTTTAAATCATATTTATTCATTTGGTTATGCATTTAAGAGATATGCAAAACCCTTTCTTCCGGGCAAAAAAACAGGCCATGAAAACGGCCTGAAATTCCCCTGCTTTATGGATGCCGTTGGATCTGAATCGTGTGGTGTCTGATAAGCCGTCTTCGCGAGCAAGCCCGCTCCCACATCAGATCGCGGTCAACCTGTGGGAGCGGGCTTGCTCGCGAAGGCGATTTCAGCCACACCCGAAAACTATCGGGTCACTTGTTCGGCTGTGGCGTCAAACGCAGGTAAGGCTTCACCGCGCGATTCAAATTCCCTGCTTTATGGATGCTGTTGGATCTGAATCGTTTGGTGTTTGATATGCCGTCTTCGCGAGCAAGCCCGCTCCCACATTAGATCGCGGTCAACCTGTGGGAGCGGGCTTGCTCGCGAAGGCGATTTCAGCCACACCCGAAAACTATCGGGTCACTTGTTCGGCTGCGGCGTCAAACGCAGGTAAGGCTTCACCGCGCGATTCAAATTCCCTGCTTTATGGATGCTGTTGGATCTGAATCGTGTGGTGTCTGATAGGCCGTCTTCGCGAGCAAGCCCGCTCCCACATCAGATCGCGGTCAACCTTTGGGAGCGGGCTCGCTCGCGAAGGCGATTTCAGCCACACCCGAAAACTATCGGGTCACTTGTTCGGCTGTGGCGTCAAACGCAGGTAAGGCTTCACCACGCGATAACCTTTTGGAAAGCGTTTCTTGATTTCCTCCGGGTCCTGCAGCGACGGCACGATCACTACTTCTTCACCGTCCTTCCAGTTGGCCGGGGTGGCCACCTTGTAGTTGTCGGTGAGTTGCAGCGAGTCGATCACCCGCAGGATTTCATGGAAATTACGGCCAGTGCTCGCCGGGTAGGTGATGGTCAGCCGAACCTTTTTGTTCGGGTCGATCACGAACAGCGAGCGCACGGTCAGGGTGTCGTTGGCGTTGGGGTGGATCAGGTCGTACAGGTCCGAGACCTTGCGGTCAGCGTCGGCCAGGATCGGGAAGTTGACGACGGTGTTCTGGGTTTCGTTGATGTCCTCGATCCACTTGTGGTGCGAGTCCACCGGGTCTACGGACAGCGCGATGGCCTTGACGCCGCGCTGGGTGAATTCGTCCTTGAGCTTGGCGGTGAAGCCCAGCTCGGTGGTGCACACCGGGGTGAAGTCTGCCGGGTGGGAGAACAGCACGCCCCAGCTGTCGCCCAGCCATTCATGGAAACGGATGGTGCCGGCGCTGGAATCCTGCTCGAAATCGGGGGCGATGTCGCCGAGTCTGATGCTCATGGTGGGCTCCTGATGAGTGTGTTGTAGAACTCAACTGTAGCTCGTGTTTGGGATTCTATAAAAAGAATAAATATCGCGATTATTAGATCTTAAAAGAATATTAAAGATCTGTTCACTGGACCTTCAAAGCCATCGCGACGACTATCACTTCCAAGGTTCGAGAAGGCCTTGAGTCGCTGCAAAGGGCGTTCCAGGACGGGATTACGGGGGTGACCCCGCCCTGGAAACGCAAAAGCCCCGCCCGGCGTGATGCCGGGCGGGGCTTTTTTTCAGCGGTTACGCGAGCGCTATTACAACAGCGGGATCGAGTAGCTGACGATCAGGCGGTTTTCGTCCTGGTCGCGTTGACCTGGAACATCGTTACGCCACGAAGCGTTTTTCCACATCAGGCCCAGGTTCTTCAGCGGGCCTTCCGGTACGACGTAACCGATGGTCAGGTCGCGTTCCCACTCGGAACTGTCGGAGCCGTTCTCGCGACCGTTGGAACCGACGGTGTCGATGTTGTCGCCACGCAGATAAACCACACCGGCAGTCAGGCCCGGTACGCCGACTTTGGCGAAGTCATACGAGTAGCGAGCTTGCCAGGTGCGTTCGCCGGCACGGGCGAACTTGGCAATCTGCATGTCGGTAGTGATGTAAGCCGACGAGCCGTCGCCCTGGTTCAACCAAGGGAAATCGCTGTTACCGTTGCTGGCCTGATAGCCGCCGCCGAAGGTGTGACCGGCAACGGTGTACAGGAACAGGCCGCTGTACAGGTTGTTGTCGACCTTGCCTTTACCACTGGCGAAACCAGTGTCATTACCAGTGGTGTAGTAAGCCGAATCGTGACCGTTGGCACCGTCATCGGAGCTGTTGAAGTAACGGAAGTCAGACTTCAACACGCCCGGACCGATTGCCCAGTTGTGCACCAGACCCAGGAAGTGCTGCTTGTAGAAATCTTCCAGATTGCCGTAGTAGTACTGGGCAGTCAGGTCTTTGGTGATTTTGTAATCACCACCACCATAGATGAACTTGTTGCTGTCACGACCGGCTGCGGTGTGAGCGTTGGCACCCGCAATCGACAACTCTTCGTTGTTGCTGGAGTTACGGCCCTTGGCGTGCTCGATCTGACCACCGACCAGTGTCAGGTCCTTGATGTCGTTCGAAGTGATCTGGCCACCCTGGAAGGTTTGCGGCAGCAAACGACCGTCGTTGGTCACGATAACCGGCAGTTTTGGCTGCAGGGTACCCAGCTTCAGTTCGGTCTGGGAGATCTTGGCTTTGGCAGTCAGGCCCAGGCTGGAGAAGTTATCAACCGCTTCACCGTTGGATTTGCTTGGGAAAACGGTGCCGCCGTACGAAGTTGCAGTTGCGCCGTTAGTACCGCCCCCGGAATCCAGACGCACGCCCAGCAGGCCGATAGCGTCGATACCGAAACCGACAGTGCCTTGGGTGTAGCCGGAGGTGAAGCGCAGATCGAAGCCTTGGCCCCATTCTTCGTTTTTGCTCTGAACGCCGGACGCAGTGGCGGCAGCGTGGTCACGGTTATCCGTGTTGATGTAGAAGTTACGCAGCCCCAAGGTAGCCTTGCTGTCTTCGATGAAACCGGCGGCGCTTGCCTGCTGCGCCAAAACCCCTACGGCCACAGCCATGGCCAAGGTGGACTTGTTCATTGTTTCGCTCCTCTCTTTTCTAATTTTTTCGGTCCTGAGTCGAATGCCCTGGATCCTGAAATGTGCGTGTACCGCTGACCGCTATCCGCGCGCCAATCGACCGATGCGTCTAAATCAAGGGTCGACGGCGGCGAATGGGCCGGCATGGTAAACGTAAAAAAATCATCTCATTCTTTTTTCATGCCGTTCTGGAATAAAAAAAAGCATTTTAATTGCTACGGGACACAAGGTATCGGCCCCGGCGGGATGCACTTTAGGGCTTTATTTTAAAAGCTAAAAAGAATAATAAATTACTAAGCAATACCCAATTAGCATATGAAAAAAAACGCAAAAAAAGCCCCGCCAACCGGCGAGGCTTTCTTGCGAAGCTTTTACAGGAAGCTGTAGGTGTAGTTGAAGATCAGACGGGTCTGGTCCTGGGCGTTAATGTTGGGAGTGTCACCACGGTAAGTGCCGTGACGCAGCGTTGTCCCGAATCCTTTCAAGGCGCCCGTTTGAATCACGTAATCCACACGCAGGTCGCGTTCCCACTCGGTCTGGTCTTTACCAATGCCGTTGGCCGCTTTGATGTTCTCGCCGCGCAGATAGGCAGCCGAGGCTTTCAAGCCCGGAACCCCCAGAGAGGCGAAGTCATAAGTGTACTGGCCGAAAGTGGTGTTCTCGCCGGCACGCACGAAGCCGTTGATCATGGCGTCGGTGAACAGGTAGAAGCTCGAGCCGCCAGCGCCTTCATTGCGGCCATTGCCATCGACCACGTTGCCCTGGTTCAGATAAACGAAACCACCGTCATCGCTGACACGCTGGTGACCGACCAGGAAGGCGTTGCCACCCAGGGTGTAGGTGAACATGGCGCTCCAGGTCGTGTTATCAACCTCGCCCGGCGTCTTGGCATAACCACCGTTGTTGTTGAAGCGATAACCCGCATCACCATTCTTGCCGTCGGAACTGCTGTCAAAGTAGCGCAGGTCGGTCTTGAAAGACTGGTTGTTGCTGATCGGGAAGACGTGCACGAGGCCGAAGAAGTTTTGCTTGTAATAGTCTTCCAGATTCGCGTGGTAGTACTGCAGCGTCAGGTCTTTGGTGACCTTCCAGTCAGCACCGGCGTAACGGAACTGGTTGCTTTCTTTCGCATTGCCAATGGTAGAGACAGCCAGGCCGGTGGTGTTGGACGAGGCACGACCCGCTGCATGCTCAAGTTGACCCAGGTTGAACGTAAAGTTGTCGATCTCCTTCGATGTGATGGTGCCACCTTCAAAGGTCTGTGGAAGCAAACGGCTGTCGTTCGCGACCAGAATCGGCATGTTGGGTTGCAGCGCGCCACCCAGATGGGCCTCGGTTTTCGAGATGCGCGCCTTCACGTTACCTGCTACACGGCTCCATGGGTCAGATGCCGAGCCGTCAGTGTCGCTGGGGAAGAATGTGTTGCTGTCCGGGTGATGACCGCGACCGCCGTCCAGATGGATGCCCACCAATGCCTGGGCGTCAAAACCAAAGCCCACCACGCCTTGGGTAAAACCGGACAGGTAATCGAACTTGAAGCCCTGAGCAGTTTCTCGCTGATTGTTGGCAGGAGTAGAAGCACCCTCACGGGCATCGGCGTTGTAATACATCGTGCGAGAACTGACGGATGCCTTGCTGTCTTCGATGAAACCGGCGGCGCCTGCCTGCTGCGCCAAAACCCCTACGGCCACGGCCAAGGCCAAGGTGGACTTGTTCATTGTTAAGCTCCTCTCGTTTCTAATTCTTGTAGTCCTGGCCCCGAGTCAAACGCCCGGGATCCTAGGATTGGCGATTAGCGCCAGACCGTGACCCACAAGTCAATCGTAACTATGTGTGTCTACGACCATGGTCTAACCCCCGCCAATTCGGTCCATGCAGGTTTACGAGCGCGTCATAAACCTAAAAAGAAGTGTTCGTTTCTTTTTCATACCCTTTGGGAATTGGCTCATTGAAAAAACGCTTCATAAGCTAATTCCCAAAAGGTATTTATTTGTATTTTTTTAGATCGATTAGATTTAAAGCATCCGCATTCAATCTCATCGAAGGCAACGCCATGACGACCAAGCGCGCACTATCCAAGTCAATTGTTACAGTTTGTGTATCGGTATTATTTTCTTTTTCTGCCCATGCCGCGAACCTCACCGTGGGTTATCAAACCGGCATAGACCCCAGCAAAGTCCCGCAAGCCGATGGCCTCTACGAGAAAACCATCGGCCAGAAAATCGACTGGCGCCGTTTCAACAGTGGCCCGGAAGTGGTGACGGCGATTGCCTCGGGTGATGTGCAGATCGGCAACCTCGGTTCAAGTCCGCTGGCTGCGGCCGCTTCGCGCAATTTGCCAATCGTCGCGTTCATCGTTTCTGCCCAGATCAACGCTGCTGAAGCCCTGGTGGTGCGCAATGGCAGCGGCATCGATAAACCGGAAGATCTGATCGGCAAGACCTTCGCCACGCCGTTCGTTTCAACCTCTCACTACAGCTTGCTCGGTGCCTTGAAGCACTGGGGCCTGGACGCCTCGAAAGTCAAAGTGGTGAACCTGCAACCGGCGGAAATTGCAGCCGCCTGGAAGCGCGGCGATATTGATGGCGCGTTCGTCTGGTCGCCTGCGCTGGGGGAAATTCGCAAGACAGGCAAGACCTTGACCGACGCCGCCCAAGTCGCCCAATGGGGCGCACCGACCTTCGAAGTCTGGGTTGCGCGCAAGGATTACGCCGAGAAGCATCCGGACGTCGTGGCCAAATTCGCCAAGGTTACCCTGGACTCCTTCGCCGATTACGCCGCGCATAAAGACAGCTGGACCGCTGATTCGGTACCGGTGCAGAAAATCGCCAAACTGACCGGTGCCAATGCCGCCGATGTGCCGGAACTGCTGGCCGGCTCGGCCTTCCCGGACGCCAAGGCACAACAGACCACCGCGCTGCTGGACGGCGGCACGGCGAAGGCGATTGGTGAGACGGCGAAGTTCTTGAAGGAGCAAGGCAAGGTAGAGACGGTGCTGCCGGATTATTCGCCGTATGTCAGCGCGAAGTTCGTCACCGAGTAATTTGGGCGGTTGCTTTGCAACCGATCGCCAGCAAGCCGGCGCCTACAAGGAATCACCTGAATCCTGTAGGAGCCGGCTTGCTGGCGATGGGCGCGACACGGTTACAGGGCTTTTTCGAAGATCTTCGAATTACGCTGATAGTTGTACAGCGACGCCCGCGCCGATGGCAGACGCTCGACGCTGCTCGGCACGAAACCACGCTCACGGAACCAGTGGGCAGTCCGGGTGGTGAGGACGAACAGAGTCTTCAACCCCTGAGCCCGGGCGCGGGTTTCGATCCGCTCAAGCAGCTCATCCCCACGACCACCATGGCGGTACTCCGGGTTCACCGCGAGGCACGCCAGCTCCCCCGCATCCGAATCGGCAATCTGATACAGCGCCGCGCACGCGATGATCATGCCTTCGCGCTCGACCACGCTGAACTGCTCGATCTCGCGCTCCAGCACTTCGCGCGAACGACGCACCAGAATTCCCTGCTCTTCCAGCGGGCTGATCAGGTCCAGCAAACCGCCGACGTCTTCAATCGCGGCCTCGCGCACCACCTCGAATTGCTCCTGCGCCACCAGCGTACCGCCACCGTCACGGGTGAACAGCTCGGTCAGCAGTGCACCGTCTTCGACGTAACTGACGATATGACTGCGCGCCACGCCGCCACGGCAAGCTTCAGCCGCGGCATCCAGCAATTCGCCCTGATAGTTATTGCCCAGACGCTGCAAATGCGCCGGCACTTGCTGCGGACGCAGTTCACGAACCAGACGACCGTTTTCATCGATCAACCCCAGGTCGGCGCCGAACAGCAGCAGTTTATCGGCCCCCAGGTCGATGGCCGCACGGGTCGCCACGTCTTCACACGCGAGGTTGAAAATCTCACCCGTCGGCGAGTAGCCCAACGGCGACAACAGCACGATGGAGCGCTCGTCCAGCAGGCGATTGATGCCTTTGCGGTCAACCCGGCGCACTTCGCCGGTGTGGTGATAGTCGACGCCTTCGAGTACGCCGATCGGCCGTGCGGTCACCAGATTGCCGCTGGCCACCCGCAGGCGCGAGCCCTGCATCGGCGACGAGGCCATGTCCATCGACAGCCGCGCTTCGATGGCAATGCGCAGCTGGCCGACCGCATCGATCACACACTCGAGGGTCGCCGCATCGGTGATGCGCATCCCATGGTGGTAATGCGGGGTCAGGCCGCGCGCGGCCAGGCGGGTTTCGATCTGCGGACGGGAACCGTGAACCAGCACCAGTCGCACGCCGAGGCTGTGCAGCAGCACCAGGTCGTGAACGATGTTGCCGAAGTTCGGATGTTCCACGCCGTCACCGGGCAGCATGACGACGAAGGTGCAATCACGGTGGGCGTTGATGTAAGGCGAAGCGTGACGAAGCCAATTAACGTATTCGGGCATGAACCTGGGCCTGTAATAAATAGCAGCCAAAAAATGGGCGAAGCAGAAAACGCACAGCGGGCTGATGGTTATCGTCGGAACAGGCTTGGCGACACGCGAGCTCTCCTCATGAATACGGGTTTAAACATCGGTTATTTACGTAACCTGTAGGAGCCGGCTTGCTGGCGATCCAGACGCTGCGGTCCATCAGGTGAATCGCGTTATCGTTCATCGCCAGCAAGCCGGCTCCTACACAGGTCACATTTTGGCCGGTGTCAGGCAGTAATGTTCAATCAACTGCCTTAATAGATGCACGGTAGGCTGCAAACGTGACATTTCGAGGTATTCCCCGGGTTGGTGCGCGCAGGCAATGTCGCCCGGGCCCAACACCACTGTTTCGCAACCAAGACGCTGAAGATAAGGCGCTTCGGTGCCAAACGCCACTGCTTCGGCGCGATGACCGGTGAGCTTTTCCGCAATGCGGACCAACTCGGCATCTTCGTCCTGCTCGAAGGGCGGCACTTCGGGGAACAGTGGCGCGTAATCGATCTTTACCTGATGGCGCTCGGCGATCGGGTCGAGCTTCTTCAGAATCTCCGCACGCAGCACCTTGGGGTCCATGCCCGGCAGCGGACGCAGATCGAATTCCAGCGAGCACTGACCGCAGATGCGGTTGGGGTTATCCCCGCCATGGATGCAACCGAAGTTCATGGTCGGCGTCGGTACGCCGAACTGCGGATTACGGTATTCGCGTTGCCACAGCAGACGCAATCCACGCAATTCGCCGATGGCATCGTGCATGGCTTCGAGGGCGCTATGACCGAGGCGCGGGTCCGAGGAGTGGCCGCTCTGACCGAGGATGTCGATGCGTTCCATCATGATGCCTTTGTGCATGCGGATCGGCTTCAACCCGGTCGGCTCGCCGATCACCGCCGCCCGACCCAATGGACGTCCTGCTTCGGCCAAGGCACGAGCCCCGGACATCGAACTTTCTTCATCGCAGGTGGCAAGAATCAGCAACGGCTGCTTGAACGGCCGGTCGAGCAAGGGCAGGACGGCTTCGATGGCCAGGGCGAAAAAACCTTTCATGTCGCAACTGCCCAAACCGACCCAGCGGCCATCGACCTCGGTCAGCTTCAGCGGATCGGTCTGCCACAACGCGCCATCGAACGGCACAGTATCGCTATGCCCCGCCAGCACCAGGCCACCGGGGCCGGAACCAAAACTGGCCAGCAGATTGAATTTTCCGGGGCTGACCTGCTGGATATCGCAGGCAAACCCCAGGTCGCCGAGCCACGTCGCCAGCAAATCAATCACCGGACGGTTGGATTGATCGAGGCTGGCCTGGGTACAACTGACCGACGGCGCGGCAATCAGCGCAGCGAACTGATCTTTCATGGACGGCAAAGACATCGCTGACTCCAACTCGCGAATTGAAGTCCATCATAGAACCATCCGGCGACAGGAATAAACCGTCGCGGCGCGGAGTGTCGGCCAGTCCTGTACACTGCACGACCTTGGCAGCCACACATTCCCCCGGCTGCGCTCCCGATCCTGGATTTTCCGGCCATGCAGAAAGAAACCGAAATCAAACTCCGCGTCAGCCGCGAAACCCTCGCCGCCCTGCGCGAGCACCCGCTACTGAAAAAACGCAACAAAAGTGGCTGGGAACGCCGTGAACTGATGAACCAGTACTTCGACACGCCTGAGCGTGACCTGGCCCGCGCCAAGGTTGCCCTGCGCCTGCGCCGCGATGGCGAAGAAGTGATCCAGACGCTCAAGACCCGTGGCCAGAGCGTTGCCGGTTTGTCCGAGCGTAACGAATACGACTGGAACCTGCCCAAAGCCAAGCTCGACGTGAAGAAACTCGACGGCGAATGCTGGCCTGAAGAGTTGGCCGAGCTGGACAAGAAAACCCTCAAGCCGATTTTCACCACCGACTTCGTGCGTGAACGCGCCGAAATCGCCTGGGGCCGTGGCAAGACCAAAGTGGTGATCGAAGCCGCGCTGGACCTGGGCCACGTTGTCGTCGGCAAACAGAAAGAAGAAATCTGCGAACTAGAGCTGGAGCTTCGCGAAGGCGAACCGGCCGCGCTGCTGGAACTGGCCGCCGAACTGGCTGCAACCCTGGCCCTGATGCCCTGTGACATCAGCAAGGCCGAGCGCGGTTATCGTTTGTATGACGCCAACAGCTACTCGCTGAGCCTGGCGGCGCCGCAAATCACTGCCGAAACACCGCTGGACGACGCGTTCGCCGCGCTGAGCTGGCACTTGCTGAGCAGCAGCCAGCGCCTGGCCGAGCAATATCGCTTCAATGGCCATTGGCGCCTGTTGCAGGACTGGGTCGAAAACCTCGCTGAATTGCGCGCGTTGCTGAGCAGCCTGGGCCAGGCCGCCCCGCGTCAGTCGACACACGACCTGCGCCTCGCGCTGGATGCGTTGCTCGAAGACTGGCGCCCACTGGTGCAAGCCGGTCAGGACGACGAAGACGTGCGTAAAGCCGCGCCGGAGCAGTTCCTCGAAGAACTCGAAGACCCGCGCTGGGGCCAGTTCTCGCTGAACACTTCGCGCTGGTTGCTGGCCCGCACCTGGGCGGCCGATCGCAATGTTCGCGGCAATCGCCAGGGCGCTGCGCAGTTGGGCAGCTGGTTGCCACGCCTGTTGGGTGAAGAAGCCACATCACTGCAATTGCAGCGTTACCAGCAGCAGCCGGAAGATCTGGCCGAGCAACTGCCGCGCATCGAGCGCATCCAGTCTTGGCTGCACCACGCCCGCCACGTGCTGGAGATCCCGGAAATGGATCGCCTGTACGGCGAGTTGAAGCAGCTTGCTCTGTTAGCGAACGAGCCGATCACCGATGAGTCGCTGGATGCACGCAAGCAGCAGGCGATTGCGGTTTATCAGAATCGTGCCTGGAAGATGTTGCTGCGCATGTAATACCGCTTTCGCGAGCACGCCCGCTCCCACATTTGACTTCGTCGTACACAGAGATTGTGTTCACTGAAAATCAAATGTGGGAGCGGGCTTGCTCGCGAAGAGGCCCGCACACTCACCACGAAACCCTAGACCGGCAAACTGGTGGTCGACTTGATCTCCGACAACGCCACAATCGAGTTCACCTCCTGAATCCCCGGCACCATCGACAGCTTCTCGAAGAAAAACCGCTCATACGCCTCGATGTCCGCTGTCACAATCCGCAGCAAGAAATCCACCGACCCCATCAGCACATAACACTCCAGCACCTCGGGAAAGCCGCGAATCGCCTCGGTGAATTCGGTGAAGTTCGAGCGTCCATGGGCGTTGAGTTTGACCTCGGCAAAAATCTGCGTGTTAAGCCCGATCTTCTTCCGGTCCAGCAGCGTCACCTGCCCACGAATGATCCCCTCCTCCTTCATCCGCTGAATCCGCCGCCAGCAGGGCGATTGCGAAAGCCCCACCTGTTCGGCGATCTGTGCGCTGGAGAGCGAAGCGTCCTCTTGCAGCAACGCGAGAATCTTGCGGTCGTAGCCATCCAGCTCGCTTTGCATAAAAAAACCTGTAATTGATATTTTGTTGAATTACACGATTCGATAGATCGCCAATAACCCCCATCATAGATAAGAAATACCCGGCATCGAATGTAAAAATTCCTCCACTGATTTTGGAGACCGATCATGCCGCATCTCGAAGCCGTGAACACCCCGCCCACCCGAGCCGATGTCTGGAACGTCAGCAATGTCCACTGCGGCGTCCACTATCAACTGCTGGCCGAGGCCGAACCGGATCTGCTGTGCCGTGCGCTCAACCTGTTCGCGTTGCAATGCCTGACGCCGCAACAGGTCAACGTGCAGCGCATGGACGATTTGCTGTCGATCGACATCGTTATCGACGGGCTGAGCTGGCACCGTGCGCAAGTGATTGCGGAAAAATTACGTAACCTGATCAGCGTCTGTTCGGTTGAACTGCAAGCGGCTGATTCTGCGTGGGTTGACGCGACTCAGGCGACAGGCTGAAAAAAGCCGATACGGCTTCGTCGGGTAGTGGCCCAACGGTCAGCGGGTCCACGACTATCCTTTGCGAACTGTTGTTCACGAGGAGCCCGCATGTCCGTTCAACTTGCCATTCAGGACCGCTGGCTGGATCTCAATGATTTGCTGCGCGAACTGGTCGCCCAGGGCTTTATCAGCCAGGACTCGGCCGAGCACGCGCTCAACGCCCGCCGTCGTCACGCCACCCATGGCCAGATGCACCCGCTGGAGTTCATCGCCAGCCAGCAGCTGGACGATCTCAGTCGTCCCGGTAAACACCTTGACCTGGAAAGCCTGACCCTGTGGCTGTCGCAGCAGGCCGGCCAGCCCTACTTGCGCATCGATCCGCTGAAAATCAACGTCGCGGCCATTACGCCGCTGATGTCCTACGCCTTCGCCCAGCGCCACAAGATTCTCGCGGTGTCCATTGATCGCGACGCGGTGACCGTGGCCAGCGCCCAGCCTTACGTCAAAGGCTGGGAAGCCGACCTGACCCACGTTCTGAAGCTGCCCATCAAGCGCGTGGTGGCCAACCCGATAGACATTCAGCGCTTCAGCGTGGAGTTTTTCCGTCTGGCCAAATCGGTCAGCGGCGCGACCAACAACGATCAACAGACCAGCACCCTGGGCAACTTCGAACAACTGCTCAACCTCGGCGCCAGCGACCAGGAGCCGGACGCCAACGACGCGCACATCGTCAACATCGTCGACTGGTTGTTCCAATACGCCTTCCAGCAGCGCGCCAGCGATATCCACATAGAACCCCGTCGCGAGCAAGGCACGGTGCGCTTTCGCATCGACGGTGTGTTGCACAACGTCTATCAATTCCCGCCGCAAGTGACCATGGCCATCGTCAGTCGCCTGAAGAGCCTGGGACGGATGAATGTCGCGGAAAAACGCAAACCCCAGGATGGCCGGGTGAAAACCAAAACCCCGGACGGTGGCGAAGTCGAGCTGCGACTGTCGACGTTGCCAACGGCGTTTGGCGAAAAAATGGTCATGCGGATCTTCGACCCGGAAGTGCTGCTCAAGAACTTCGATCAGCTGGGCTTTTCCGCCGATGATTTGCGCCGCTGGCAGGACATGACGACTCAGCCCAACGGCATCATTCTGGTGACCGGGCCGACCGGTTCGGGCAAGACCACCACGCTCTACACCACCCTGAAAAAACTGGCGACGCCGGAGGTCAACCTCTGCACCATCGAAGACCCGATCGAGATGGTCGAGCCAGCGTTCAACCAGATGCAGGTCCAGCACAACATCGACCTGACCTTCGCCGCCGGTGTGCGCGCACTGATGCGACAAGACCCGGACATCATCATGATCGGCGAGATCCGTGATCTCGAAACCGCTGAAATGGCAATCCAGGCCGCGCTCACCGGTCACCTGGTGCTCTCGACGTTGCACACCAACGACGCGCCCAGCGCCATCAGCCGCCTGCTGGAACTCGGCGTGCCGCATTACCTGATCAAGGCGACGGTGCTTGGCGTCATGGCGCAGCGACTGGTCCGTACGTTGTGCCCGCACTGCAAGGCACCACTGACACTGAGTGAAGAAGACTGGCAAACCCTGACCAAACCCTGGCAGGCACCGCTACCGGGCAACGCCCAGCGCGCCATCGGTTGCCTGGAATGCCGCGACACCGGTTATCGCGGCCGCGCCGGGGTCTACGAAATCATGCAACTGACGGATGGCCTCAAAGCACTGATCAACCCCGACACCGATCTGCTGGCGATCCGGCGTCAGGCGTTCAAGGAAGGCATGCGCAGCCTGCGACTGTCGGGCGCGCAGAAAGTCGCCGCGGGGCTGACGACGATCGAGGAGGTGCTGCGGGTGACACCGCAGAGTGAGCAGAAGTAGCTACGCGGCGCGGTGTATTTATCGATGTGAGGCCCAACCACCCAGCCGCACGAAACGTGCGATCCGCGCAGCAGCGCAATTTACACACTCCGGTAAACGGTGAAGCCAACCACCAGGAGACACGCCAGCCCCAATGCACCAAAACGCCAAGGCTGGCGCAACATCCGCCGACGCCAGCCGGGAATGCATAGCCCAATCAACAACGTGGGGAGGCCAATGAACATAAGGAGCAAAATGTTCATTACGGTGACGTAAAGCAGTGCGTCAATAGACAAGGGAAGCATCCGTGCATCGAAAACAATCAGCCATGGTGCCAAACAAAACCTGCTGGCTCCAACGTGTTCAGCAAGTCACCGGCAAGGGACAGTTGTGCGAGCGACAGGGCTGACGATCCATCCGGGAACTCCATTGGGTAATTGGCAATCAAAGCCCACGTAGTTAACCCAGTGGAGTCACCCATCATGCGTTTCAAACTTGCTGTCGCTACCATCGCCGTGTTGTCCCTTCCAGTCGGTTCGGCGATGGCCGACAGCTTTTGGCGTAACGTCATCTCGTCCGGTGCAACCACCGGTTCGACTTACCTGACGTTCAAGGATCACAAGCTGATCATTGCCGCACAGGACGATGCCGGCAGCTTTGTTGCCAGTGACGGCGGCATCCGCGGCCCGTATCTGGAAGCCGCGATGCAAAAGGTCCGCGCCGACAATCCTGGCCTGCAGGCCACGGACATGGAGCTGGCGAATGCGATCCTGGCGAAGAATGCCGTCGCTTCCGAGTAAGCTTTTCAGCTGAACAAAAATGCCGCTCATATGAGCGGCATTTTTTTGTGAACCCGATTTAATGCGGGAGCGGGCTTGCTCGCGAAAGCGGTGTACCAGTCGACATCATTTTTGAATGTCAAACCGCTTTCGCGAGCAAGCCCGCTCCCACATTTGATCGGCGTCGCCCTCAGCGGTAATCGTCCACGGGCACGCACGCGCAAAACAGGTTCCGATCCCCGTAAACGTTATCCACCCGATTCACCACCGGCCAATACTTGTGCGCCTTGGTGTGCGCGTCCGGTGTCACCGCTTGTTCGATACTGTACGGCCGCTCCCAAACCCCGGTGATGTCGGCCAGCGTGTGCGGTGACCGTTTCAGCGGGTTGTCCTCGACAGGCCAGTTGCCGTTCTGCACCTCGGTGATTTCTGCGCGAATGCTCAGCATCGCCCCGATAAAGCGGTCGAGCTCAGCTTTCGACTCACTTTCGGTCGGCTCGACCATCAAGGTCCCCGGCACCGGAAACGACATGGTCGGCGCATGGAAGCCATAGTCCATCAGACGCTTGGCCACGTCCTCTTCGCTGATGCCGGTCAGTGCCTTGAGTGGCCGCAGGTCGAGAATGCATTCGTGAGCCACCCGCTCGTTGCGCCCGGTGTAGAGCACCGGGAATGCACCGGACAAATGTTGCGCCAGGTAATTCGCAGCGAGGATCGCCACCTCGCTGGCATCTGCCAGTTGCGGTCCCATCATGGCGATGTACATCCAGCTGATCGGCAGTATGCTCGCGCTGCCCCAAGGCGCCGCGCTGACTGCGCCGTTCTGCGGCAGCGGCCCTTCAATCGCCACCACCGGGTGATTGGCCACGAACGGCGCCAGATGCGCCCGCACACCAATCGGCCCCATCCCCGGCCCGCCACCACCATGGGGAATGCAAAAAGTCTTGTGCAGGTTCATGTGGGAAACGTCTGCACCAATGTCTGCCGGCCGCGCCAACCCGACTTGCGCATTGAGGTTGGCGCCATCCATGTACACCTGGCCGCCATGGCTGTGGATAACTTCACAGATCTCACTGATGCCTTCCTCGTAAACGCCGTGGGTCGATGGGTACGTCGCCATCAGGCAGGCAAGTTTATCGCCCGCCTCGGCAGCCTTGCCTTTCAGGTCGTCCAGATCGACGTTGCCTGCCTCGTCACACTCGACGATAACCACGCGCATTCCAGCCATTTGCGCCGAGGCCGGGTTGGTGCCGTGGGCTGATGACGGAATCAGGCAGATATCTCGCGCACCCTGATGACGACTCTCGTGATATTTGCGGATCGCCAGCAACCCGGCGTATTCGCCTTGGGCGCCGGAATTGGGCTGCATGCAGATCGCATCGAAACCGGTGATCGCGCAGAGCCAGCGCTCCAGCTCTTCAATCATCAGCGCATAACCGGTCGCCTGCTCCTTCGGCACAAACGGGTGCAGGTTGGCGAATTGCGGCCAGGTGATGGGGATCATCTCGCTGGTGGCATTGAGCTTCATGGTGCAGGAGCCCAGCGGGATCATGGACTGGTTGAGGGCCAGGTCCTTGTTTTCGAGCTGCTTGAGGTAACGCAGCATCTCGGTTTCGCTGTGATGTGCGCTGAACACCGGGTGACGCAGGTAAGGCGAGGATCGTTGCAGTCCGTCGGGGATGCCGGAAGGAAGCGTTTCAGCGTCGAGGTCGTCGACATTCAGTCCATGGTCGGCACCGAGGAATACATCGAACAGCTTCGCCACAGTGCTTTCGTCAGAGGTTTCGTCGAGGCTCAGCCCCAACTGACCGCGTCCGAGAATGCGCAAATTGATTTGCGCGGCCTGGGCGCTTTCGATGATCGCCGTCTGGGTGCCGCCCACCTCCAGCGTCAAAGTGTCGAAAAAGTGCGTGTTGAGGCGCGGAATGCCGTGGCGCTCCAACCCTGCAGCGAGGATGCACGTCAGTCGATGAACCCGCTGGGCGATGCGTTTCAGCCCTTCCGGCCCGTGATAGACCGCATAGAAACTGGCAATGTTGGCCAGCAGCACCTGGGCGGTGCAAATGTTCGAATTGGCCTTCTCCCGGCGAATGTGTTGCTCACGGGTTTGCAGGGCCATACGCAAAGCGGTGTTGCCGCGAGCATCTTTGGATACGCCGATGATCCGCCCGGGAATCGCCCGCTTGTATTCATCACGACTGGCAAAAAAAGCCGCGTGCGGTCCGCCGTAGCCCATGGGCACGCCGAATCGCTGGGATGAGCCGAACACCACGTCGGCGCCCAACTCTCCTGGCGGCGTCAGCAACAACAGGCTCAACAGATCGGTCGCGACGCAGGCCAGTGCTTGTTGGGCATGCAGGTGATCGATCAACGGACGCAGGTCGCGAATCTCGCCGTGGGTGTCGGGGTATTGCAGCAGCGCGCCGAACACCTGGTGCTGTTTCAAGTTATCCACAGCGTCGATGATAAGCTCGAAACCGAAACCTTCGGCACGGGTCTGCACCACGGAAATGGTTTGCGGATGACAATTCTCATCCACAAAAAACAGATTGCTCCTGGACTTGGCGACCCGCTTGGCCAGGGCCATGGCTTCTGCCGCCGCCGTGGCTTCATCCAGCAGCGAGGCGTTGGCCAGCTCCAGGCCAGTCAGATCGATAGTCAATTGCTGGAAATTCAGCAACGCTTCGAGTCGGCCTTGGGCAATTTCCGGTTGATACGGCGTGTAAGCGGTGTACCAACCGGGATTTTCCAACACGTTGCGCAGGATAACGGCGGGCGTGATCGTCCCGTGGTAACCCATGCCGATCAGGCTGGTCCAGACCTGGTTCTGCTCGGCGTAACCACGCAGTTTGGCCAGCGCGGCTTCTTCGTCGAGGGCGGGCGGCAGGTCGAGCGCCCGGTTCAGGCGAATCCCCGGCGGCACCGTCTGCTCGATCAGCTCGACGCGGCTGCCGACGCCTAGGCTGTCGAGCATCGCCTGCTGCTCGGCGGCATCAGGCCCGAGGTGGCGGCGAAGGAAGGCATTGGGGTCGCGTAACTGGCTCAGGGACGGCAACTGGGACATGACGGGCTCTCTCTTGACTGGCGCTCAACGTCGATGCAGCTCGGTCAAACCAGCATAGCTCTCCTGCGCGCGGCATGGCGTCTTAGGACGCGGCCCATCCCTGAAGCATACAAAACACGCAAGACTTTGAGGCTCTTTCATTCCAGCGATATATGCATCGCCGATAGTTATAAATAGTTATTCTTACTCGCCAAAAATAAAACCCTTCGTAAGTACTCGCGCAACGGCGCTTGCAAACAGGTGAAAAACCAACACTTATTAAAACAGCCAAACTCTTAAAAAACCAATCGCGATAGATAGAATCAAACCATAGCCAATAGATCTATAGCGCAATAATCCGCATGCTATGTTTGTTGAGGACTGGGCAACGGAACCAAAAAGCCACTACCCAGTTACAAACAACTCAAGCTACGCTTTATTCGAAATGAAATGGAGTTCAAAAATGAGCCAGCAAATAATCTTGTTCATCGAAGAAGATCAACTGATTGCCCAAAAAGAAAACGGCTACAGCCTTTATCTAGCCAAAAAGGTAAATGAAGATTTTACTGTTATCTGGCAATCAAAAGGCGCGGTGGCCACCACCCGCAATCCTAGCTATCAGTACAAAAACACGTTCGATATCACGACACCGTCCTTCAATGTCAACTTTACGAACGATTCGGTCAAACAAGGCGATGTCACCTTTACCTCCGGTGGTAAAAACCTGCCCATCACTACCGGCCAAACGACAACGCTCGATGAATACGGTGTTTTTTCACCAGCCAGAAACGGCGGCGTGAAATCAGAAATTCTTATCAACAACGAACTGAAAGGCAATCCCCACGAGATACTGCTGGATTCCAAGGGCAATAATATCTGGGTCAATCGCCAGAGTGGCATGAACATCGGCACCGCTACGCTGACACCATTAGACCAATACCAACTGTGGTTCGGAAACCTTCAACAAACAGGCTCGCTGATTGCCCAAAATCTATCCAATCCCTATGTGGCAACCTTGAAGGCCGGAGACAGCTTCATCCTCACCTATAACAACGAAGGCGACTGGGTGACTGGCGAGCCGGCCAAACGCCTCAGCGACAAGGAAGTCGCGGCGCTGCATGCCCGAGTGGAGAGCAGAGTAGCGGCATAGCATGGAGGGCGAATCGAGCACCGTTTGCACAATGGACTGAAAGCACTTCGTCTTACCGTTGACAGTCTTGAACGCGCAAACATGTTCAAAAAACCCTGTAAATCCTGGATCTACAGGGTTTTTTATTGACAGTACAAACGCCACAGCGAATCAGGTGAGCCTGGAAGCCCACCATAAAATACTCCGCTGGATGAATGGAAAACAGCCATGAGCCAACAACAAATTATTGTTTATATCGAAGAGGCACAACTGATCGCCCAAAAAATCAACAACCACAGTCTTTATCTGGCAAAAATGGTAAACAACAGCTTTACCGTCATATGGTCAGCAAGGCTCCCCAAAGCCACAACAAACAACTCCAGTTATCAATACAAAAATACATTCGACATATCCACCCCCTCTTTCATGGTCAACTTTACAAACACACCAATGCAAGAAGGTGATATTACATTCACTTCAGGAGGTAAAAATCGTCCCATCAATACCGGACAAAAAACGACACTCGATGAATATGGTGTATTCAGCCCCGCCACAAATGGCGGTATCCCTGAAGATATTTTAATCAACAACCAATTACCGGCCAACCCTCGGGAAATTTTGCTGGACTCCAAAGGTTATTGTATTTGGGTGAACTGTTCAGGCGGAATGAGTATCGGTGCAACGACCATGACGCCAAAAAACCAGTTTCAACTATGGTTCGGCACAACCCAAGTGACGGGTTCTTTAATCCCAGGCAATGTATCCAACGCTTACGTCGTTACGGTCAATGACGGAGAATCCAAAACGATCACCTACAACGACAGTGGTGCCTGGGTTCCGGGCGAACCGGCAATACGTCTGACAGCAGACCAAATAACGGCGCTTCACGCCAGGGTAAACAAAGCGGTAGCAATGGCGGCATGAATGGTCAGCAAACCGTCACAGCAATACCTCACCACACGGCATAAAACAAAAACGCCGCGTTCTCCAGGAAAGGAAAACGCGGCGCTCTTGTACGGATCGCTTTTGGCGATGTTTACTCGCCGATGGCGGCCTTGTAGCCCGCTGCATCGAGCAGCTTGTCCAGATCGCCAGCGTTGCTTGGCTTGAGTTTGAAGATCCAGGCACCGTACGGGTCGGAGTTGAGCAGTTCCGGATTAGCGCTCAGTTCTTCGTTGATCGCAATCACTTCACCGGCAACCGGGGAGTAGATGTCGGACGCGGCTTTGACCGACTCAACCACGCCGGATTGACCACCGGCAGCGAAGACGGTTCCGACTTCGGTCAACTCAACGAATACCACATCGCCCAAGGCTTCCTGAGCGTGATCGCTGATGCCCACGGTGACGGTGCCATCGGCTTCCAGACGGGCCCATTCGTGACTTTCGGCAAAACGCAGGTCGGCAGGGATATCGCTCATATTCTGTGTCCTCAAGAAAATTGTCAGCGGTCGTTGCCCGCCAGAAAAGGTTAGATCAAGGTTTTGCCATGGCGTACGAAGGTCGGTTTGACCACTCGGACCGGGTACCATTTGCCACGGATTTCCACTTCTGCGCGGTCGGCAGTCGCCATCGGCACGCGCGCCAGTGCAATCGACTTGCTAAGCGTAGGAGAGAAACTACCACTGGTGATCTCCCCTTCGCCAACATTGGCGATGCGAACCACTTGATGAGCGCGCAAAACCCCGCGCTCTTCAAGGACCAGACCGACCAGTTTGTGCTTCACGCCGCCCGCCCGTTCAGCTTCGAGTGCATCGCGGCCGATGAACTGACGCGACGCCGGCTCCCAGGCGATGCTCCAGGCCATGTTCGAGGCCAGCGGTGAAACGTCCTGATGAATGTCCTGACCGTACAGGTTCATGCCGGCTTCGACACGCAGCGTATCCCGTGCCCCGAGGCCAATTGGCGAGATGCCTGCACCCACCAGATCGTTGAAAAAACCCGGGGCCTGATTGGCTGGCAGAATGATTTCCAGGCCGTCTTCGCCGGTATACCCCGTGCGTGCGATGAACCAGTCACCGTCGGGCTGGCCTTCGAACGGCTTGAGCGACTGGATCAGGTTGCCGCGAGACTGGGTGACCAGCTCGGAAATTTTGTGTCGGGCATGGGGGCCTTGAATGGCCAGCATCGCCATCTCGGCGCGCTCGTTGAGCTGCACATCGAAGCCGTCGAGGTGCGCCTGCATCCAGGCCAGGTCCTGATCACGCGTGGAGGCGTTGACCACCAGGCGATAACCGTCGTCGAGGCGATAGACGATCATGTCGTCGACGATGCCGCCATGCTCGTTGAGCATGGTGCTGTACAAGGCACGGCCGGAGCTGTGCAGACGCTCGACGTCATTGGCCAGCAAATGCTGAAGCCAGGCTTTGGCCTGAGCGCCGCTGACATCGATCACGGTCATGTGGGATACATCGAAAACCCCGCAGTCGCGGCGCACCTGATGGTGTTCCTCGACCTGCGAGCCGTAATGCAGAGGCATATCCCAACCGCCAAAATCGACCATCTTCGCGCCGAGGGCGAGATGAAGGTCATACAGAGGCGTACGCTGTCCCATGGGTTTCTCCTTCCGGGCGTGGCGAGGGTGCGGGCCGATGCTGCACGGGGTGAAAGCCTTGAAATAGAAGGCTTTCAGCCGATTTCAGCGAACGGGTCTGTAGGACGGACCGCACCGAATGCCGCGCATTGTAGCCTCAAGGTGTAGGACTGACACCTAGGTGTTTCGATGCGCCGAACGTCGAATCAATCCGATGACCGGTAATAACCCGACCAGAACCAGCGTCAACGCCGGCAACGATGCCCTCGCCCACTCGCCTTCGCTGGTCATTTCAAAGATGCGCACGGCCAGCGTGTCCCAGCCAAACGGGCGCATCAGCAGGGTTGCGGGCATTTCCTTGAGCACATCGACAAACACCAGCAGCGCAGCACTCAACGTGCCGGGCAGCAATAACGGCAGATACACTTTGAAAAACAGTCGTGGCCCACTGACCCCAAGGCTACGTGCCGCTTCGGGCAAAGATGGCCGTATTCGCGCCAAACTGCTTTCCAGTGGCCCATAAGCTACCGCGATGAAACGCACCAGATAGGCCAGCAACAAGGCCGACAGACTGCCCAACAGCAACGGTTTTCCGGCTCCGCCCAACCATCCCGACAGCGGAATCACCAGCTCGCGATCCAGATAACTGAAGGCCAGCATGATCGACACCGCCAGCACCGAACCCGGCAACGCATAGCCGAGGTTGGCCAGGCTGACACCGGAACTAATCGCCCGGGTTGGCGCCAGGCGCCGGGCAAACGCCAGCACCAGCGCCACACTGACAGTGATCAACGCCGCCATGCCGCCCAGATACAGCGTATGGACAATGAGCCCGGTGTACCGCTCATCCAGGTCGAAACGGCCGCGCTGCCAGAACCACACCACCAGTTGCAGCACCGGAATGACGAAGGCGCAGGCAAACACCAGCCCGCACCAACTCATCGCCGCCAACGCCTTGAAGCCACGCAGGTGATACAACGCCTTGACCCGCGGCCGCTCATTGCTCGCTCGATTGGCGCCACGGGCACGGCGCTCGCCGTACAGCACGACCATCACCACCAGCAGCAACAAACTGGCCAGTTGCGCGGCGGTGGAGAGGCTGAAGAATCCGTACCAGGTCTTGTAGATAGCGGTCGTGAAGGTGTCGAAATTGAACACCGACACGGCCCCGAAATCCGCCAGGGTTTCCATCAGCGCCAGCGCAACGCCAGCACCGATGGCCGGCCGCGCCATCGGCAAGGCGACTCGCCAGAACGCTTGCCACGGCGATTGCCCCAGGACTCGCGCCGCTTCCATCAGGCCTTTGCCCTGCGCCAGGAACGCGGTGCGGGCCAACAGGTAAACGTAGGGATAAAAGACCAGCACCAGAACGAGGATGACACCGCCCGTGGAGCGCACTCGCGGCAACCGCAGGCCAGTGCCGAACCATTCGCGCATCAGGGTTTGCACGGGGCCGGCGAAATCCAGCAGGCCGACGAAAACGAAAGCCAGCACGTAGGCGGGAATGGCGAACGGCAGCATCAACGCCCAATCCAGCCAGCGTCGACCGGGAAATTCACAGAGGCTGGTGAGCCAGGCGAGACTGACGCCCAACAGCGTTACACCGGCACCGACGCCGAGTACCAGGGTCAGCGTGTTGCCCAGCAGCCGCGGCAACTGGGTGTCCCAGAGGTGGGACCATATTTGATGATCGATGGTTTGCCAGGACATCAGCAAAACGCTGAGGGGCAGCAGGACCAGCGCAGCAATGACGAAGACCAGGGGATACCAGCGGCGTTGGGCGGGGTGGGCCAAGGACGGTCTCTCGCAGGGAAATCGTGAAGTGTAGGGAAAACGCAAAAAGATCGCAGCCTTCGGCAGCTCCTACATTGGGATGGTGTACACCCGGTAGGAACTGCCGAAAGCTGCGACCTTTTGCTCTTTAAAGCAGCAGACTCAGTTCCAGCCAGCTCGATCCATCAAGCGAATCGCTTCGGCCTGACGTTTACCGGCGACTTCCACAGGCAACGTATCGGCGACGAACTTGCCCCAGGCGGCGACTTCCGCGGACGGCGTCACCGCAGGGTTGGCCGGGAACTCCTGGTTCACGTCGGCAAAGATCTTCTGCGCCTCAGGCGTGGTCATCCACTCCACCAGAGCCTTGGCGGCTTCCGGGTGCGGCGCGTACTTGGTCAGGCCGATGCCCGACAGGTTCACATGCACGCCACGATCAGCCTGGTTAGGCCAGAACAGCTTCACCGCCAGGTCAGGTTTCTGCTTGTGCAGACGGCCGTAGTAGTAAGTGTTGACGATGCCGACATCGCATTGGCCGGCGTTGATGGCTTCCAATACCGCGACATCATCGGAGAACACGTCGGTGGACAGGTTGTTGACCCAACCCTTGAGAATCTTCTCGGTTTTGTCGGCGCCATGCACTTCGATCATGGTGGCAGTCAGGGACTGGTTGTAGACCTTCTTCGCCGTACGCAGGCACAGGCGGCCTTCCCAGTTCTTGTCGGCCAGACCTTCGTAAGTGGTCAACTCGCCCGGCTTCACCCGGTCCGTGGAGTAAGCGATGGTTCGCGCCCGCAGGCTCAGGCCGGTCCAGGCATGAGAAGCCGCGCGGTATTGCAGCGGGATGTTGGCGTCGATGGTTTTCGAAGTGAAGGGTTGCAGGATGCCCATCTGCTCGGCTTGCCACAGGTTGCCGGCATCGACGGTCAGCAGCAGGTCGGCGGTGGCATTCTCGCCCTCGGCCTTGATGCGCTGCATCAGCGGCGCTTCCTTGTCGGTGATGAACTTCACCTGCACGCCGGTTTTCGCGGTGTAGGCATCAAACACCGGTTTGATCAGCTCGTCGATACGCGAGGAGTAAACCACCACTTCGGCAGCGGCCTGGGCGGCAGTGCTGCCAATCAGAGTCAGAGCGAGTGCGGTCAGTAGACGCTTCGGTGCCAACATGGGAGCGATCTCTCGATTTGAAAAGTGAGGGCAAATGATAAGGACTCACATTTACGTTCTCAATCGATCAGTTTGCGGAGGCGTTACCAGATGTTGCACGATCAGAGTGGCTGCCCCGTGGCGAGGGGATAAATCCCCTCGCCACAGGAGCGCGCCCACTTCAGGCCTTGGCAAGCGCCGGCAGATCCCCGATCAACCCCAACGCCTCACGCACAAACAACGCTTTGGCCTCCGGCATCTGATCAACCATCTTCAAGCCGGCATTACGCAACCAGCGCACCGGCAACGGATCGGCCTGGAACAAACGCTCAAAGCCTTCCATCGCCGCCATCAACGCCAAATTGTGCGGCATGCGCCGACGCTCGTAGCGGCTCAACACTTTCATCTCCGACAACCGCTCACCCCGTTCAGCCGCTTGCAGCAGCACTTCGGCGAGCACGGCGGCATCGAGGAAGCCGAGGTTCACGCCCTGCCCGGCCAATGGGTGAATGGTGTGCGCCGCATCGCCGATCAGCGCCAGGCCCTCAGCCACATAGCGCTTTGCATGGCGCTGCCGCAGCGGCACGCAAAGACGCGGATCGGCGCTCAGCACCGAACCCAAACGGCCTTCAAAGGCTTGCTCCAACTCGCGACAGAAGTCTTCATCATCAAGCGCCATCAAGCGTTCAGCCTCACTCGGCGTGGTCGACCAGACGATCGAACACCAATCCTGGCGACCGTCCCGCTCCAGCGGCAGAAACGCCAATGGGCCGTGATCGGTGAACCGCTGCCAGGCCGTCATTTGATGAGGTTGTGAGCTGCGCACGCTGGTGACGATTGCGTGGTGCATATAATCCCACTCGCGCGTGGCCACGCCGGTCAGGCGCCGCACCGCCGAGTTGGCACCGTCCGCCGCGATCACCAACGGCGCACGCAGGGTGCGGCCATCGGCGAGGGTCAGCAGCCAGTCGTCGCCGGAGCGGCGCATCTGCTCCAGACGCGCATTGGCCAGCATTCCCAGGTCGCAGTCGTGCAAGCGGTCGAGCAAGGCGTCCTGAACCACGCGGTTCTCGACGATATGCCCGAGCACATCGGCGTGAACGCTGGTGGCCGAGAAGTGGATCTGCCCGGTGCCGCTGCCGTCCCAGACGTGCATGTCGGTGTAAGGACTGCTGCGCCGGCTGGCGATGCCATCCCAGACTCCCAGCCGCTCGAGAATTCGCTGACTGGCGGCCGACAAGGCGCTCACTCGCGGTTCGAACGGCGCCTGCCCGTCGAAGGGTTTGACGCTCATCGGGCTGCCGTCCAGCAGCAGGACTTCCAGCCCGCTGTCCTGTAACGCCAACGCCAGGGCGCTGCCGACCATTCCGGCCCCGACAATCAGCAGATCTGCGCGCATTTCCATGCTTTAAGCCTGTCTCGCTTGCGGCTTGAGCCGCACGTAAAGGGTTTTCTGGACCCGCGCCACCAAGGTGCCGGCGCCGTCGTGGATATCGACCTGCAATTGCGGCAGGTATTTTTCGCCGTTCGCCGTTTGCTGGCGGATCTCGTCGAGCAAGGCTTCATCGATCCTGAAGCTGGCGAATACCGGGCCTTTGCCCGGCGAGATGAAATCGATGTCCGCGGATTTGTCCCAGACGATGAACCGACGGCCGAGGTTTTCCATCAGCATCAACATATAGAACGGATCAACCATCGAATACAGGCTGCCACCGAACTGCGTGCCGACGTAGTTGCGGTTGTACCAACCCAATCCCATGGACACCTTGATGTCCCGAAAATCATCGCTGATGTGCCGCACGCGAACCCCCGCGCCAAGGTACGGCGGGTAGAACGTCATGAACCAGCGCATCAAACGTGCTTTGCCGAACGTACTCGTCAGCCACTTAAGCATCGGGACGCGTACCCAGGCCCATGGCCTGCCGGGCGAACCAGCGCTTGGCCGGCGGCAGCAGATCGAGGCCGAGCAGGCCAATGTTTCGACCTAGCGAGACCAGTGGTTGAGTACTGCCGAACAATCGCGTGACCTGATCGGAAAAGCCCACGGTCAGGTTCTGATCCAGGCGCTGGCGCTCGCGGTAAGCCTGCAAGGTCGCAAAGTCGCCGGGGGCTTTCTCGCTCGCCAGCAGCGCATCCGCCAACGCCTGCGCATCACGCAGGGACAGGTTGAAACCCTGGCCGGCAATCGGATGCAGGCTGTGGGCGGCATTGCCGAGAACCGCCAGATGCGGACGCACCTGCTCCTCGGCTTCAATCAGTGTCAGCGGATAAAGATGCCGCGCGCCGACCTGCTTCAAGGTGCCGAGGCGATAACCGAACACGCCCTGCAATTCGCTGAGAAAGCTGCGTTCATCGAGGGCGGCCAACCGTTGTGCGTCCATGCCCAGACGGGTCCAGACCAGGGCGCAGCGGTTTTCCGGCAGCGGCAACAACGCCATCGGGCCTTCGTCGGTGAAACGTTCGAAAGCCATGCCGTTGTGCGCTTCGCTCGGGGTGATGTTGGCGATCAGCGCGCTCTGGTTGTACGGGCGTTTTTTGATACCAATCCCCAGTTGCTCGCGCAGGCCGGAGCGGCCGCCATCCGCCAGCACGGCGAGGTCGCATTCCAGGGTGGTTTCATCATTGAGGGTCAGGCGATAGCCATCGGTCAGCGGCTCCATGCGCGTGACTTCCGCCGGGCAGCGCCAGGTGACCACATCCTTGTCCAGACCTTGCCAGAGGCATTGGCCGAGCCAGGCGTTTTCCACCACATAGCCCAGCGCCGGCACGCCCTCTTCCATCGCCGACAATCGCGCGGTGGAGAAACGACCACGGTCGGAGACGTGAATCTGCTTGATCGGCTCGGCGCGGCGGGAGATTTCCTGCCACACGCCCAACCGTTGATAAATCTGCTTGGCGCCATAGGACAGCGCCGAAGAACGGGCGTCGTAGCTCGGTTGGTAAGTGTGGCCGGGGGCGAACGGTTCGATCAGCACGATCTTCCAGCCGCGAGCCTTGGCTCCCGCCTGCAACGCCAACGCCAGGCTCGCGCCAACCAGGCCGCCACCGATGATTGCCAGATTGACTCGACTCATGCCGCTTTTGTCCGCGCTTCAGCCATCAATGCCTCGATCTCGGCGACCGTTTTCGGTACGCCGCTGGTCAGGATTTCACAGCCGGTTTTGGTCACCACGACGTCGTCCTCGATGCGCACACCAATGCCGCGCCATTTCTTCGCTACGTTCTGGTTGTCCGGGGCAATGTAGATCCCCGGTTCCACGGTCAGCGCCATGCCGACCTCCAGCACGCGCCATTCGCCGCCGACCTTGTACTCGCCGACGTCATGCACATCCATGCCCAGCCAGTGGCCGGCGCGGTGCATGTAAAACGCTTTATAGGCTTCGCTGGCGATCAGCTCGTCGACGTCGCCCTGCAACAAGCCCAGTTTCACCAGCCCGGCAGTGATGACTTTAACCGTGGCTTCGTGCGCCTGGTTCCAGTGTTTGTTCGGGGCGATTTCGGCGAATGCCGCTTCTTGCGAAGCCAGCACCAGCTCGTAGATCGCCTTCTGTTCCGCGGAATACTTGCCATTGACCGGCCAGGTGCGGGTGATGTCGCTGGCGTAGCAGTCGATCTCGCAACCGGCGTCAATCAGCACCAGATCGCCGTCCTTGAGCACGGCGTCGTTCTGCTGGTAATGCAGGATGCAGCTGTTGCGCCCCGCCGCGACGATCGAACCATAGGCCGGCATCTTCGCCCCGCCCTTGCGAAACTCGTAATCGAGCTCCGCTTCCAGGCTGAACTCATGCAACCCGGCCCGGCTGGCCTGCATCGCTCGGATATGCGCCTGAGCGGAAATCCGCGCGGCTTCGCGCATCACCTTCACTTCTGCCGCCGATTTATACAGACGCATGTCGTGCAGCAGATGATCCAGCGCAACGAATTCGTTCGGCGGCTGGGCGCCGAGGTGCGCCTTGGAGCGGATCACGTTGATCCAGTCCATCAGGTGTCGATCGAACTCCGGGTTGCTGCCCATGGCCGAATACACCCGGTCGCGGCCTTCAATCAAGCCCGGCAGGATGTCGTCGATGTCGGTAATGGGGAAAGCGTCGTCAGCACCGAAGTCGCGGATCGCGCCTTCCTGACCGGCACGCAGGCCGTCCCAGAGTTCTCGCTCGGCGTTGCGTTCACGGCAGAACAGCAGGTATTCGCCATGTTCACGGCCCGGCATCAGCACGATAACGGCTTGTGGCTCAGGGAAACCGCTGAGGTACTGGAAATCGCTGTCCTGGCGGTAAACGTGCTCGACATCACGATTGCGGATGGCGACCGCGGCGGCGGGCAAAATGGCGATGCTGTTGGGTTCCATCTGCGCCATCAAGGCCTTGCGGCGACGGCTGTATTCCGATTTCGGGATATGAATCATGGGCAGATGGCTTTTCCTGGCTCGCGATTAATGCAACGACGGTTTGGCGGCAGCCGACGCGTCCGGCTTTTTGGTTTCGGAGAACAGCAGCAACGGCGCGACACGCAGGTATTCCATGACTTCCATGTAGTCGCTTTCGCCGTCATCGGACTCTTCCAGCGCGTCCTGTACCTGGGCGATGGCCGCCAGATCCTGCAACACTTCGGTAGCCTCGGTGCTCAGCATGCTGCTGTCACGGCAGTTCAGGCCGAAACCGCTGAGGAAGCCCTGGCACCATTGGCCCAGTGCAGCGGCGCGATCAGCCAGCGGTTCGTCATCGGTCGGCAGCAGCAGAACGACGGTCACGTCGTCGCCGGTGAGCTCGCCCTTGACCATCTCTTGCAGGCCGATCAAGGCATTGCGAACGTTGTCTTGCGGCTCGCCTTCGAGCAGCTCGGCGGCATCGACCAGCCAGCCTTCGGCATCGAAGCCGGCACCGGCGCAACTGCGCCCGAGCAGCAAGCCATGCAGTTCGGCAGGCGAGACGTTATGACCGCTGGAAGTCAGCAGGGTGGCAAAGGCTTGGTACGGAGAATTCTGAATGGGCATGGGCAGCTAGGCGCCAGACGGCGCTATGTCTAGAATGAAGGCCTTGTATCCTACATCGACTCCTCTGCAGGAGCGAGCTTGCTCGCGATGAAGCCCAGAACGCCGCGGGTGTCAGGGACCCAGCGTTATCGTTGGCGACCATCGCGAGCAAGCTCGCCCTGCAGTTCAACACCCATCAGACATTTTCAGTGGACACAATGGAAGACACCGACCTGCAAGCGCTGATGGCCAGACTCGAACTGCTTATTAATCGGGTCGAGCAACTTAAGAGTCAAAACGGACTCCTATTAGCTCAGGAAAAGACCTGGCGCGAGGAACGCGCGCACCTCATTGAAAAAAACGAAATCGCGCGGCGTAAGGTCGAATCGATGATTTCGCGCCTCAAGGCCCTGGAGCAAGACTCATGAGTTCAAGCAATAGCGTTACCGTGCAGATCCTCGACAAAGAATATTCGATCATCTGCCCCCAGGAAGAACGCAGCAATCTGGTGAGTGCTGCCCGCTACCTGGACGGCAAGATGCGCGAAATCCGCAGCAGCGGCAAAGTCATTGGCGCCGATCGCATCGCCGTGATGGCCGCGCTGAACATCACGCACGACCTTCTGCACAAGCAAGAAAGTCCGGATGTGCAGGTCAGCGGCTCGACCCGTGAGCAGGTGCGCGACCTGCTGGATCGCGTCGATCTGGTGCTCGCCACCGATCCGGACGTCACCAAGGGCTGATTCGTCGAACCGCTTGGGTTATACTCGCAGCACTCCCTGGGGTGCTTGCCAGTTGACCACGTCCCTGAGCCGATTCGCACTACCCTGGAAGTTGCACGTTGGGCTGGTGTGCATGTCCGCTAGACGGAAAGCCTTAAAGCCTACTGCATCTTCCACCTTGAACTTTCGGGTTCAAGGGCTAAGTCAGCAGCGGTTCATCCGGGGAGCCTGATTCCAGTCCGATGCCGGTTTAAATACCGGCATCGGCTTTTTTACGGGTACGCTTTGTGTACCCGCACTGCCGAAGCCCGAACCCATGACCGAACCTGCGCTGCTGCCCCGCCCGCAACTTCGACGCATGCTGCGCAAGGCCCGCCGCGCACTGACCGCCAGTCAGCAGCGCCAGGCCGCTCGCGGGTTGTACAAGCAATTGGCTCAGCAGCCATTGTTCCGCCGCGCAAAACATATCTCCCTGTACCTGCCCACCGACGGTGAAATCGACCCGCGCCTGTTGCTGCGCGCCGCTCAACGGCGAGGCAAGGCGACTTACCTTCCAGTGCTCAGCGCCTGGCCACGCACCAAAATGGTGTTCCAACGGATTCGTCCAGGCGAAAAACTCAGGCCCAACCGTTTTCGCATTCTCGAGCCCAGGCATAACCTCGCCAGGCAACGCAAAGTCTGGGCGCTCGACCTGGTGCTGTTGCCCTTGGTGGGATTCGATGATGTTGGCGGCCGACTCGGCATGGGCGGCGGCTTCTACGATCGAAGCCTGGCGTACCTGGCGCGACGCAAAAACTGGCGCAAACCGACGCTGTTGGGGCTGGCCCATGAATGTCAGAAGGTCGAACGCTTGGCTCAAGCGAGCTGGGATGTGCCGTTGCAAGGAACGGTGACGGACAAGGCCTGGTATTACGCAGGCTAGACGCCACTGGAGTCAGCGGCGTCGAAAAGCAGGCTCAGCGTTTGAAGGCAGACGGCTGTTGTTGCTGCGCGATGTCAACCGGCGCATCGGTCTTGTTGCTCCACAGGCTTTGGGCATAGCCAGTGGTCACGACGCCAAGGCCGAACAAAATAACCAATATCCATAGTAAATCCGGTTTGCGTTTCATCGATTGCCCCCCAAAGGCACATCAACACGATGACAGCAGCGGTTTCCGTTGTAGGTGTAGGCCGTGCAGCAGCGTCAAGCTTAGAAGGCCGGCATTTTGCGACAACGTGAACCGACACGCAAACGCTGGCGTCAACCGACTGTCGGTTTGTCATAAAATTGCCTGACAACATGTCCACCTGACTCGCAAGGAGCAAAAACCATGGCCTATTGGCTGATGAAATCCGAGCCCGACGAGCTCTCGATCAAAGGTCTGGAGCAGCTTGGCACCGCTCGCTGGGACGGGGTTCGCAACTATCAGGCGCGGAATTTTCTGAGGGCCATGGCGGTCGGCGACGAGTTCTTCTTTTATCATTCCAGCTGCCCCGAGCCCGGAATTGCCGGCATCGGGAAAATAGTCAAAGCCGCGTACCCCGACCCGACAGCGCTGGAGCCGGAGAGTCATTACTACGACCCGAAGGCCACCGTCGAGAAAAACGCCTGGAGCGCGATTGATGTGGCCCACGTCGAAACGTTCGCGAACGTCCTGAAACTCGACTACCTGAAACAACAAACAGCGCTGGCCGAGATGCCCTTGGTGCAGAAAGGTTCGCGGCTGTCAGTGATGCCGGTAACCGCCGGGCAATGGGCGGCGGTCCTCGATTTACGTTAAATACAGCAGAACTACCGGTCATTCTCTTTCCCCCTCAATAGGGTTAGGTTTGACCCTCAGTTGACTGGCATCAAATCGCCTTGGCGTTTGATCAGTCAGACTAGTACGTAACATACGCAGGATGCTCGCATGTCTACGCACAGCCGCTCTTCGATTTTTTTCGCCAGCTCTTTAATGGTTCTGCTGCTGGCCGCCGGCGGTTTTGGCTACTGGAAATCGATGCATGACCGTCTGCCCGAAGGGTTGTATGTCGGCAACGGCCGCCTCGAAGCCACCGAAGTGCAGATCGCCAGCAAAACACCAGGGCGACTGGCCGAGGTGCTGGTCGATGAAGGCGACAAAGTCACCAAGGGCCAACTGCTGGCCCGGATGGACACTCGCACCCTAGAAGCCCAACGCAGCCAGGCGGAAGCAGAAGTGTTGCGCGCCCGGGAAAACCTCGCCGCCGCACAAGCCAACGTGCAATTGCGCCTGAGCGAGCAACTGCTCGCTCAACAGGAACTCAATCGCTCCCAGGCGCTGTTCAAGCATGGTTTCGTCAGCGGTCAGATCATCGATCAACAGCAGGCGCGTATCGGCACGGGCAATGCCGCCGTCACTGCCGCTCGCGCGCAAGTGTCCGCGGTGGGTGCGGCGATTGGCGCCGCTCAGGCACAAGTCGCACAGTTGACCAGCGAAATCGATGACAGCAGTTTGCGAGCCCCTATCGACGGGGTGATCCAGCTGCGCATGGCCGAGCCCGGCGAAGTGTTGGGTGCCGGCGGGCGCGTATTGCTGCTGATCGACCCGAACGATCAATACATGAACCTCTACCTCCCGGCCTCCGTAACCGGACGCTTGGCAGTGGGCGACGAAGCGCGGGTTATGCTCGATGCCCTGCCTGATCACCCATTGCCGGCAAAAATCAGCTTTGTGGCAGCCAAGTCGCAATTCACCCCTAAAGAAGTCGAGACTCGCGACGAGCGGCAAAAACTGGTATTCCGCGTCAAGTTACGCCTGACGGATCCCAGTGCCGTGCCCCAGGCCAAACCCGGCATGCCCGGCGCCGGCTATGTGCGCACCGCCCCTGTTGGCTGGCCGGCCAATCTGCAATGACTGGCCTGGCGGTTCAAGCGACCGGGATCAATCACCGCTACGGCAAACAACAGGCGCTGAGTGACATCGCGTTCAGCCTGCCCGCCGGGACCCGTTGCGGCTTGATCGGCCCCGATGGCGCCGGCAAATCGAGCCTGCTGGGGCTGATCGCCGGGGTGAAAACGCTGCAGCAAGGACAACTGGAGGTGCTCGGCGGCTCGATCCAGGATCGCCGCCATCGCAACACCCTCTATGCGCGCATCGCCTTCATGCCCCAAGGTTTGGGCGGCAACCTTTATCCCGAGTTGTCGATCAGCGAGAACATCCACTTTTTCGCCACCCTGTTTGGCCTGTCAAAAGCCGAATGCAATCAGCGCATGCGCAATTTGTTACTGGCCACCGACCTTCTGCGTTTTGCCGATCGCCCCGCGGGCAAACTGTCCGGCGGCATGAAACAGAAGCTGGGCCTGTGTTGTGCGTTGATCCATGAGCCGGACCTGCTGATCCTCGACGAACCGACCACCGGCGTCGACCCCTTGTCCCGCCGGCATTTCTGGGAGTTGATAGACGATGTGCGGCGTCAGCGGCCGCAACTGACACTGCTGGTCGCCACCGCGTACATGGAAGAGGCCGAGCAGTTCGAACATTGCCTGATGCTCGATGGCGGCAAGCTGATTGCCACGGGCTTGAGCAAGGAATTGGCGGCAGTCACCTCGAGCGGCAAACTCGATGAAGCCTTCACCCACTATCAGGGCGACAGCAGCCACGACAATCAGCCCCTGGTGATCCCTCCTCGCACCGGCACCACCTCCGACATTGCCATCGAAGCCCACGATCTGACCCTGCGTTTCGGCGACTTCACAGCGGTAGACAACGTCAGCTTTGCCATCGGTCGCGGCGAAATTTTCGGCTTCCTCGGCTCCAATGGCTGCGGCAAGACCACCACCATGAAAGTCCTCACCGGGCTGATGCCCGCCAGTGCAGGCAGTGCCACGTTGCTGGGCAACCCGGTGAATGCCAAGGACCTGGCCACCCGTAAACGGGTCGGGTTCATGTCCCAGAGTTTCTCGCTGTATGGCGAACTCAGCGTGCGGCAAAACCTGGATTTGCACGCACGGCTGTTCGATTTGCCAAAAACCGACAGCGCACAACGCATTGACGAGCTGATCCAGCGCTTCAATCTGGGCAGCGTTTGCGATCAGCCGTCCGGGGCGCTGCCTCTGGGCTTGCGCCAACGGCTGTCACTGGCGGTGGCGGTGCTGCATCGCCCGGAAGTGTTGATCCTCGACGAACCGACTTCCGGCGTCGATCCGGCGGCACGGGACGACTTTTGGCGACTGCTGATCGAGCTGTCGCGCGAGCAAGGCGTGACGATTTTCCTCTCCACCCATTTCATGAACGAAGCCCAGCGTTGCGATCGCATCTCGCTGATGCACGCGGGCAAAGTGCTTGCCTGCGATACGCCTACAGCGCTTCAACAGCAGTACAAGGGCGAGACACTGGAAGCTGCATTCGTCACGTGCCTGGAACAGGCCCAGGAAACCCCCGAACCCTCAAAACCGTCAGAGCCTGCGAATGCGCCCGCCATGCCGGCGGTGCCAACCAAGGAACGCGGCTTCAGCCCAGGACGCCTATTGGCGGTGGCGAGTCGTGAAGGCAAGGAACTGCTGCGCGATAAAGTGCGGATGGCCTTCGCCTTGCTTGGGGCCATTTTCATGATGGTGATCTTCGGCTATGGCATTTCTCTGGACGTAGAGAAACTCGCCTTCGCCGTCTATGACCAGGATCAGACGCCACAGAGCCGCGCCTATCTGGAAGCCTTTCGCGGCTCTAGGTACTTCGACGAACAGCCCCCCATCGGCGATGCCAAAGAGCTGCATCGCCGCCTTCAGCGCTCGGAAATCAAACTGGCGCTAGAGATACCGCCCGGTTTTGGCCGGGATCTGTACGCCGGGCGCCAACCGGCCGTGGCGGCCTGGCTCGATGGCGGCATGCCGTTTCGCGCCGAGACCAGCCGTAACTACGTCGAAGCCGTGCACCAGGCCAATATCGAACAATTGGCCGAACAGAGCAGCCCCGCGCTGAACCGGCCAGCTGCCGCCCGACTGGAAACCCGCTTCCGCTACAACCAGGACGTGGTCAGCGTCAACGCCATCGGCCCCGGGGTCATGGCGCTGATCCTGGCGTTCATCCCGGCCATGCTGACGGCGCTGGGCATCGTGCGCGAGAAGGAGTTGGGGTCAATCACCAACTTCTATGCCACGCCGCTGACCCGACTCGAGTTTCTGCTGGGCAAACAGGCACCGTATCTGGCTGTCAGCCTGATCAACCTCGCGGTACTGGTCGCGATGAACCGATGGCTGTTCGGGGTGCCGTTCAAGGGCAGCATCCTGACGCTGGCTTTCGGCGGGCTCCTGTATGTGCTGGCGACAACCAGCATGGGCCTGTTGATCTCGGCATTCACCCGAACCCAGATCGCCGCCATTCTCGGCACCATGATCATCACCAGCCTGCCGACCATCCAGTTTTCCGGACTGATCGTGCCGCGTTCATCCCTCGAAGGTGCGGCGGCAGTGATGGGGATGCTGTTTCCAGCAGGTTACTTCCTCGACATCGCCGTCGGCACGTTTACCAAAGCGCTGGACCTGCGACAGTTATGGCTGCAATGCCTCGCATTGTTCGGGTTCTTTCTCGCATTCACCGGGCTCAGCCTGGTCATGCTGAAAAAGCAGGAGGCCTGATGTATAAGCTCGCGCACATCCTGCGCCTGGGCCTCAAGGAACTCACCAGCCTGCGGCATGACAGCGTGCTGCTACTGTTCCTCTTTTACGCCTTTACGGTAGCGATCTACATGCCGGCGGCGGGCTCGGTGATCGGCGTGCATAACGCCAGTGTGGCCATCGTCGACGAAGATCACAGCCTGCTGTCGCGACAACTGGCGCAGGCGCTGCAACCTCCGGAATTCCAACGCCCGGTCCCGCTGCCCTATGGGCAACTGGACCAGGTCATGGACAACGGCAAGTACACCTTTGTCATCAATGTACCGGCGAGTTTTCAGACGGATCTGCTGGCCGGTCGTCAGCCCGCCGTGCAAGTCAACGTCGACGCCACCGCCATGAGTCAGGCGTTCATGGGAGCAGGCTACATAGGACGAATTTTCCAGCGCGAACTGTTGAATTACAGCGGCCAGGGCGATATGGCGAGTAAAACACCGGCGCTGCTGACCACTCGCGCGCTGTTCAACACCAATCTGGAAGGCGGCTGGTTTCTGGCGGTGATCCAGATCGTCAACAACATCACCATTCTCGCCATCATCCTGACTGGCACCGCACTGCTGCGTGAGCGCGAACACGGCACCCTCGACCATTTACTGGTGCTGCCGCTGACGGCACTTGAAATCATGCTGGCGAAAATCTGGAGCAACATGCTGGTGGTGGTGCTGTGCACCTGGCTGTCGCTGGAGGTCATTGTCAAAGGCGCGCTAGGCGTGCCGCTGGCCGGCTCCCTGAGCCTGTTTTTAATGGTGACCGCGGTTTATCTGTTCGCCAGCACGGCGCTGGGGATTTTTCTCGCGACCCTGGCTCGCTCGACGCCCCAATTCGGTCTGCTGGCGATTCCAGTGATCATTCCGATGTTGCTGCTGTCCGGTGGCAGCACGCCGCTGGACAGCATGCCGCAATGGCTGCAGTGGGTGATGCAGGGCTCGCCGTCGACGCATTTTGTCAGTCTTAGCGCTGCGATATTGTTTCGCGACGCCGGCATCACTGTCGTCTGGCCCGATTTGCTGGCGCTCACGGCCATCGGCCTGCTGTTTTTCGCGATTGCGCTGATGCGATTTCGCAAGAGCCTGGCGTCCTGAAAGACCGTGTCGCCCCTATCGCGAGATGGCTCGCGAAGGGGCCCACCCGGACAGCAAAGGCCTTACTGAATGATGAGGTTGTTGAACAACAAGTCCTCGACCACCGGCTTGCCGGTTTCATCGCTCATGATCTGCTGGGTCTGCTTCAAGGCTTCCTGACGCAGCTTTTCCTTGGCTTCGACGTTGTTCATCGCCTCGGTCGTCTGCTGCGCAAACAACGCCACCAACTGGTTGCGGATCAACGGCTCGTTGGCTTTCACCAGCTGCGTCGCTTCATCGCCAGTCACCCGCAGTGCCACATCAGCCTTGTAGACCTTGAGCTTCTGCGAACCGTCCAGCCCGTAGTTACCCACAAACGGCGGGCTCAGGGTGATGTAGTTAACCTTCGGGGCAGCACCTTCTTTGGTTTCTTCAGCCACGGCTGCCACAGGCAGAGACAGGGCCAGCAACAACATGATCCACGTTTTCACAATTCACTCCTTATCCGGTTTGCGGCCTAGCATAACGACCCGCCGCGCAAGCACAAGCTTATGGCTGACTATCAGGGCGGGGCATGCTCGTTGACCCGTCGACTCACACACCTACACTTATCGGCCATCACTCCCAAAGGAATAGCCCTGATGAAAGCCGTGCTGTGCAAAGCCTTCGGCCCTGCCGAATCGCTGGTGCTGGAAGAGGTCGCCAGCCCTGTCGCGAAGAAGAATGAAATCCTGCTGGACGTGCACGCCGCCGGGGTGAATTTCCCGGACACGCTGATCATCGAGGGCAAATACCAGTTCAAGCCGCCCTTCCCGTTTTCCCCGGGCGGCGAAGCGGCCGGCGTCGTCAGCGCGGTTGGCGAGAAGGTCAACCACCTGAAAGTCGGTGACCGGGTCATGGCCCTGACCGGCTGGGGGAGTTTCGCCGAGCAGGTCGCGGTCCCGGGCTACAACGTGCTGCCGATCCCGCCCTCCATGGACTTCAACACCGCTGCTGCTTTCAGCATGACGTACGGCACGTCGATGCACGCGCTCAAGCAACGGGGCAACCTGCAACCGGGTGAAACCCTGCTGGTGCTGGGTGCGTCTGGCGGTGTCGGCCTGGCCGCCGTGGAAATCGGCAAAGCCATGGGCGCCCGGGTGATCGCCGCCGCCAGCAGCGCCGAAAAACTGGCCGTGGCCAAGGCGGCCGGCGCCGACGAACTGATCAACTACACCGAAACCAGCCTCAAGGACGAAATCAAACGCCTGACCGATGGCCAGGGCGCGGACGTGATCTACGACCCGGTCGGCGGCGACCTGTTCGACCAGGCCATCCGCGCCATCGCCTGGAATGGCCGGTTGCTGGTGGTCGGCTTCGCCAGCGGACGCATTCCGGAGTTTCCTGTGAACCTCGCCCTGCTCAAGGGCGCAGCGGTGGTTGGCGTGTTCTGGGGATCGTTTGCCCAGCGTCAACCTCAAGACAATGCGGCGAATTTCCAGCAGCTGTTTGGCTGGTTCGCCGAGGGCAAATTGAAGCCGCTGGTGTCGCAGGTGTATCCGCTGAGCAATGCGGCGCAGGCGATCAACGATCTTGGCCAGCGCAAGGCGGTCGGGAAAGTGGTGGTGCAGGTTCGCTGAGCCGTCGCTGACACAAAAAAGGCCAGAACAACTGAGGAGGTTGTTCTGGCCTTTTTGATACGCCACTGGAAAACACTCAGCGCTCCATGTTTGCAGTTAAAGCAACTCTCGAATTTCCTCTGGAAGAAAATGCACATAGCGCGACGCCGGATGCGAATTACAACGGCGAATAATTGAAGGGACACTTTTGTTGAGTTTTGCGATGAGAGCCAGTCGCTCCGCCTTCGGCAATTGCTCAGATGCAATCGAGTGGGTCAGATAACTGCGGGTGTACCTGAATACCACCATATCCAGCCAGAAATTATCTGCGAAGTGCCGTGCTTCCCTGCTGACGTCTCCACAAGTCAGTTGCTTCAGCTCTTCGTTAGCATCGATCGGCAAATTGCTGTCCAGCCTGAAGGACATTGGCAGAATAACCTCGATCTCTGCCGGTCTGTCGCCATTGACGTCCCATGGCTTGAATCGCCATCGGTTGACCGCCGTCAGAGAGGCTTCCACAAGCTCGGCGTGAGCATCTCCTGGGAAAGCCCTCACCTTGTTGACTGATCCATCGGCGCTGACGGTCAGGCCGACCCGAACGTCACCCGTGATACCTGTCAGGTAAAGCGCCCTGGGATACTTCGGCTTGGGATTATCCGCCGGAATGAGGATTACCGGGCCAGCGCTGACGCCGCTGGAAATCACACATAAAACCGCCAACACAAACCACCGCATAAACCCCACTCCCTTCACCACTGAAAAGCCAGACCTGGCATCAGCACAAAGGTTAAGGCTCGATGGCTTTTTACATAACGCCGCGACTTCCCATTCAAACGAAGGACATTTCCCAAAGCCCTGCCTTACTCTGGACAGAACCGCGTCATCAAGGATCGCCAGGTAACAATTCCCACAGCGCCCTTCATTTATACCTGAGCGACATGTTCGTAAAAGAACATGCGATCTCCAACATTTCCGCTGTTTGTCGATGCGAACCGATGCTATTTTCGGTAATGAAACTGTAACATTCGCATCCGCAGTCAAAACAAGAAATCTGGAGCTCTTGAATGTTTGCTTTCTTTCGTCCTGCCACACATCAGGCTCCATTGCCTGAAGACAAAATAGACAGCGCTTACCGACGCCATCGCTGGCAGATCTTCGCCGGCATATTCATCGGGTACGCGGGTTACTACCTGCTGCGCAAAAACTTCTCGCTGGCCATGCCCTATCTGATCGAAGAGGGTTATACCCGCGGTGAGCTGGGCCTGGCGTTGTCGGCCATTGCTATCGCCTACGGCTTGTCCAAGTTCCTGATGGGCATTGTTTCCGATCGTTCCAACCCGCGCTTCTTCCTGCCATTCGGTTTGCTGGTTTCGGCCGGCGTCATGTTCATTTTCGGTTTCGCGCCCTGGGCCACGTCCAGCGTGACCATCATGTTCATCCTGCTGTTTATCAATGGCTGGGCGCAGGGCATGGGTTGGCCGCCGAGTGGGCGGACCATGGTGCATTGGTGGTCGCAGAAGGAACGCGGTGGCGTGGTGTCGTTGTGGAACGTGGCGCATAACGTGGGTGGTGGCCTGATCGGTCCGCTGTTCCTGCTGGGTATGGGCCTGTTCAATGACTGGCACGCAGCGTTCTATGTGCCGGCTGCTGTGGCCATGGCCGTCGCGGTGTTCGCTTTCGCCACCATGCGTGACACGCCACAATCGGTTGGCCTCCCGCCGATCGAGAAGTACAAGAACGATTACCCGGAAGGCTACGACGCCAGTCACGAAGAAGAATTCAGCGCCAAGGAAATCTTCGTCAAATACGTGCTGCGCAACAAAATGCTCTGGTACATCGCCATGGCTAACGTCTTTGTCTACCTGCTGCGTTACGGCGTGCTGGACTGGGCACCGACCTACCTCAAGGAAGCCAAGGGCTTCAGCGTGGATAAAACCTCGTGGGCGTATTTCCTCTACGAGTGGGCAGGTATTCCCGGAACACTGTTGTGCGGCTGGATGTCGGACAAGATCTTCCGTGGCAACCGTGGCCTGACCGGCATGGTGTTCATGGCGTTGGTGACTGTGGCGACGCTGGTCTATTGGCTCAACCCGGCCGGCAACCCGACGGTCGACATGATCGCGCTGATATCGATTGGTTTCCTGATCTACGGCCCGGTGATGCTGATCGGCTTGCAAGCGCTGGAACTGGCGCCGAAGAAAGCCGCCGGTACGGCAGCGGGTTTCACCGGTCTGTTCGGTTACCTGGGCGGTTCAGTCGCGGCCAGTGCAGCGATGGGCTACACCGTGGACCATTTCGGCTGGGACGGCGGTTTCGTCTTGCTGATCGGCGCATGCCTGCTGGCGATGGCGTTCCTTGCGCCAACCTTGTGGCACAAGCAAGTCGCCAGTCAGACCCGCGAAGCCATCGCCTGATCGGCTTTTGATTTGCAACGCTTGAGCCGCGCCTCCAGATTCCGGTCTGGCATGGCGTGGCTACGCAGGGCGTTGGCGGTCTGCTCGACATAATCGCGAGTGGTGCCGTAACGCCCGCAAGCGTTTTCGAACACATGGCTCAGCACGTGATCCGGCAAGTTGCCGGCATAGCTGGGCAGGTGGCGCTCCAACACGAATCCCAATGCCTGAACCTGGCTTCCGTCTTCGAGTCGGCAGTTGAGCCAGTGTGGGCGATAAGACGGAAATGGCATTTCGCGTTGCCACAGTGCGTAGAGGGACGCTTCGAGTTGTTCTTCGGGCAAACGATAGGCGAAGCCGCTGCAAGAGCCGCCGCGATCCAGACCAAACACCAGCCCCGGCACTTCCGGTGTACCGCGATGTTCGTGGGACCACAGATACAAACCGCGATGATAACCATGCACCCGGCCGCGAACGCGTTCGACTGCGGGGCATTCAGGGCGCCAGATCAGCGAACCATAAGCGAACAGCCAGACCGGCCCACCCTTGTGGCGCGCCATGGTCGACTGCATCGAGCTGAGCAATTGTTCGTGCGTAAGCTGCGGCCCCAGATCGAGCCGCGGAGGGTAAGCCAGATTCATAAAAGCAGATTCAATGGCGCTCATGGCGAATAGCGTTCAGCTCCCCGCGGGTAATGAATTACTTAATAGAACGCACCGCTGTAACAATAAGGCACATATGTTTTAAGGCAATTTAAGTGCCATGGCACAGTTTTAGATAATTGCCTGAATTAGATATAACTTACCGGTATTTATAGAAATGTATAAATACCGATCGGCTATATATGAAGTTATATGCCTGTAGGAGCGAGCTTGCTCCTACAGGGGGGCATCATCAGGATCTAGGCGCGTACGCAAACACATCCGCGCGCATCTGATGAGCATCCATCCCGGCTTCAACCAGCGCATCCAGCGTGCCATACACCATGGCAGGAGAGCCGCTGGCATACACGTGCAAGGACTTCAGGTCCGGGAAATCCTCACACACCGCTTCATGCAGCATGCCGCAACGCCCGGGCCAGCCACATTGATCGCTGACGACCTTATGCAGGAACAGATTGGGCAATTTCAGCCACTCGTCCCAATGTTCGATTTCATAAAAGTCTTCGGGACGACGCACCCCCCAATACAGATGCACCGGATGCTTGAAGCCCGAGGCCCGGCAATGTTCGATCAGGCTGTGGATCTGGCCCATGCCCGTACCCGCGGCGATCAGCACCAACGGACCGTCCGGCAGTTCCGCCAAATGGGTGTCGCCGAATGGCATTTCGATCCGCACCATCGGGTTGCGTTGCAGCTGTTCGATCAGGCTCAGCGCACTGCTTTCGCGCGCCAGCACATGGATTTCCAGATCACGCCCCGCATGGGGGGCCGAGGCCAGGGAAAAGGCGGACTTTTCGCCGTTTTCACGCTCGATCAACAGGTACTGACCGGCGTGATAACGCGGTGGCTTGCCGGCCGGTGCTCGCAGACGCACACGCCAGGTATCGCCGCCGACGTCCCCGCACTCAATGACCTGGCATGACAAGCTGCGCACCGGCAATTCTCCCAGCGCGAGCACGCCATCCCACAGCACGATGCAGTCTTCCAGCGGCTCTGCTATGCAAGTGTAGAACTCGCCATGGTCGCGCACACCGCCTTCCTGTTCGACCCGCCCTTCCACCAGCAGCGCGGCGCACACGTGGCAATTGCCGTTGCGGCAGCTTTGCGGGCATTCATAGCCCAGACGCCGTGCGCCATCGAGAATCCGCTCGCCGGGCAGAATCTCAAGCACCGCTCCGGAGGGCTGCAAGGTTACACGCATCAATCTATTCCTAACTGATTCCAGATGGCATCGATCCGCTGGGTCACGGCATCATCCTTGACGATCACCCGGCCCCACTCGCGAGTGGTTTCGCCAGGCCATTTATGCGTGGCATCGAGCCCCATCTTCGAACCCAGGCCGGAGACCGGCGAGGCAAAGTCGAGGTAGTCGATCGGCGTGTTGTCGATCATCACCGTGTCGCGCTTGGGGTCCATGCGCGTGGTGATGGCCCAGATCACGTCGTTCCAGTCCCGTGCGTTGATATCGTCGTCCGTGACAATAACGAACTTGGTGTACATGAACTGTCGCAAAAACGACCAGACACCGAGCATTACCCGCTTGGCATGGCCGGGATACGACTTCTTCATGGTCACGATGGCCATGCGGTACGAGCAGCCTTCGGGCGGCAGGTAGAAGTCGGTGATCTCCGGGAACTGCTTCTGCAGGATCGGCACGAACACTTCGTTCAGTGCCACGCCGAGGATCGCCGGCTCATCCGGCGGACGGCCGGTGTAAGTGCTGTGGTAGATCGGTTTGATCCGATGGGTGATGCGCTCGACGGTGAACACCGGGAAACTGTCGACTTCGTTGTAGTAACCGGTGTGATCGCCGTATGGACCTTCGTCGGCCATTTCGCCCGGATGAATCACGCCTTCGAGGATGATTTCGGCGGTGGCCGGCACTTGCAGGTCATTGCCGCGGCACTTCACCAGTTCGGTGCGGTTACCGCGCAGAAGACCAGCGAAAGCGTATTCGGAAAGACTGTCCGGCACCGGCGTCACGGCGCCGAGGATAGTTGCCGGGTCAGCGCCGAGCGCCACGGACACCGGGAACGGCTGGCCGGGGTGTTTCTCGCACCACTCGCGGTAATCCAGCGCGCCGCCACGGTGGCTCAGCCAGCGCATGATGACCTTGTTGCGCCCGATCACTTGCTGGCGGTAGATGCCGAGGTTCTGGCGGTCCTTGTTCGGACCTTTGGTGACGGTCAGCCCCCAAGTGATCAGCGGGGCGACGTCGCCGGGCCAGCAGGTCTGCACCGGCAGTATCGCGAGGTCGACGTCGTCGCCTTCGATGACCACTTCCTGGCACACCGCGTCTTTGACGACCTTGGGCGCCATGGCGATGATCTTGCGGAAGATCGGCAGCTTGGACCAGGCGTCTTTCAGGCCTTTCGGTGGCTCGGGTTCCTTGAGAAACGCCAGCAGCTTGCCGATCTCGCGCAGTTCGCTGACCGCTTCGGCGCCCATGCCCATGGCGACCCGCTCCGGGGTGCCGAACAGGTTGCCAAGCACCGGAATGTCATAGCCGGTGGGGTTCTCGAACAACAGTGCCGGGCCTTTGGCCCGTAGCGTGCGGTCGCAGACTTCCGTCATCTCCAGCACTGGAGAGACGGGAATCTGGATGCGTTTCAACTCTCCGCGCTGCTCAAGTTGCTGCACGAAATCCCGAAGGTCCTTGAATTTCATTGAAGATGCCACCCCGAAAATAGGCGTACATCCTACCTGCTCTGGCGTTAAAACAGCACGATCAATTGTGATTTGCACCCAGCAGCATCGGCGTAAACAGCGGGCTCAGTCGGGCGCTGCCAGTGTCCGAAAGATGGTCCTCATCCTTGTACTTCGAATGACCATTGACCTCGATGCTGCAGACTTGGTCCGCACACATCAGTGGCGTTGGATCAATGACATGCACACCAGGGTCGGCGGCGCTCATCGAATCGAACAAGCGGCTGAGAAAATGCTGGCGAGCCAGGTGCTCTTCGAGCGGCCGCCCCAGTCCGTCGGCGGAACGCCCGATCCGGGCCAGGCTCGTCAATCGGCTGATCGCACCCTTGCGCTGCAGCGGTACTTCCTTGAACAGCCAGACTTGCGCGCCCGCGGCCCTGATCGCCGCCACCCGCGCTTCGATCGCCAAGGCCATGCGCGCCTCGGCCTGGGCCGTATTGTCGTGGGCGTTGAGTAAGACCTTTTTATCGCCGTCTTCACGCCCGTAAACGTAAAGACTCCAGTTGGATGCCAGCACCACATCCTTGATCTGCAGGCGACGAACCTGCTCCATGGTCTGTTCGTTGAAGTCCTTGCAGCGCTGGCGCGGGTCATCGCTGAGGATCGGCGGGCAGGCGCTCATGCTGTAAAGCCACACCGGGCGCCCCTCACGCTTGGCACCACTTTCGATCGCCGGCATCAGCGCCGCAGCGTGGCTGTCACCCCAGACCAGTCGGGTCGCCGGGACCTCTGGGTTGCCACCGAGCAGACAAGCCTTGTCGAATTTCTTGTCCTTGGTCACCAGCATGCATTTCATCTGCCCGGCCTGCCATTCCCGAGCCTGCGCATATTCCAGCGCTTTGCCGGTCAGACGTTGAGGGAAGCCCTCTTGCGAACGCACGACGGAACCCGTCACCGCGAGGACAGCCATCGCTATCAAGCCGCCGACCAGCACGGGCTTGCGTCCGGCCAGCAGGCGCTTTTCACGGAACGGCAACTCGACGAAGCGCCAGCTCAACCAGGCCAGGCCCAGCGCCAGCAACATCCAGCCAGCAGCCTCCCAGGGCTGAATACCATCGATGGAAATGGCATTGGCGTAGACGTAGACCGGCCAGTGCCACAGATACAAGGAATAGGAAAGTAAACCGATCCAGACAAAAACACGCGCACTCAACAGCTGGCCGGCCCAGGTCGAACCCTGGCCGCCCGACCAGATCAGCGCGGTGGCACCGAGTACCGGCAACAACGCGGCCCAGCCTGGAAACACCGTACCCCGGTCAAACGTGAACACCGCCAGTAGAACAGCCCCCAACCCGGCCGCACCCACAGACTGGGCGAGCCAGGGTCGAACAGCGTGCTTGCGCGCTGGCAGAACCGCGAGCATGGCCCCGCACAACAACTCCCAGGCACGCGTTGGCAGCGAGAAGAACGCCACGTCGGGTTTGCGCTCGATATAGGCGATGTTCAGCCCGAAAGAGATCAACAACACAGCAAACAGCATCCAGCGCCAATGGCGAACATGGCGCATCAACAACACCATCAGCAGCGGAAAGAAGATGTAGTACTGCTCTTCAACGGCCAGGGACCAGGTATGAAGCAACGGTTTCAAATCCGACGCGGGTTGGAAGTAACCGTCTTCGCGCATGAACAGAATGTTTGAAATGAACAGCGACTGATAACGAACCGTCCTTCCCAGCTCGGAGAAGTCCTTGGCCGTCAGCAACAACCAGCCGAGTGCCAACGTCACCAATAGCACCACGCTTAGTGCCGGAATGATGCGTCGGGCGCGCCGCGCCCAGAAATCGACGAAGCTGAAACGCTGCGCGCTGATGTCGCGGAACAGGATGCTGGTAATCAGGAATCCGGAAATGACAAAGAAAACATCAACACCGACGAAGCCACCGCTGAACGTGCTGAAACCGAAGTGAAAGAGCACGACCGGAATAACGGCCAGAGCCCGCAAGCCGTCAATGTCACGGCGACTGCCAAATGTGTGCATAACATCCCTTGTCGTATCTGATACAAAAACGATCCGAAAGGGACATCGTGGCGGCATGAAAGTTATCAATCAAGACACAAATCTCATGCACAAAAAAAAAGCGCCCGGTTAGGGACGCTTTCTTTGCAGCGGACTGCGTGTTACTTGCGTTTCATCGACAGGAAGAACTCGTCGTTGGTCTTGGTCGTTTTCAGCTTGTCGACCAGGAACTCGATGGCGGCGATTTCGTCCATCGGGTGCAGCAGCTTGCGCAGGATCCACATGCGCTGCAACTCGTCGTCGGCGGTCAGCAACTCTTCGCGGCGGGTGCCGGAACGGTTGATGTTGATGGCCGGGAAGACACGTTTTTCAGCGATACGACGATCCAGCGGCAGTTCCATGTTGCCCGTGCCTTTGAATTCTTCGTAGATCACTTCGTCCATCTTCGAGCCGGTTTCAACCAGCGCGGTGGCGATGATGGTCAGCGAGCCGCCTTCTTCGATGTTCCGTGCAGCACCGAAGAAACGTTTCGGTTTCTCCAGGGCGTGGGCATCGACACCACCGGTGAGCACTTTGCCGGAGCTCGGGATCACGGTGTTGTAGGCACGAGCCAGACGGGTGATGGAGTCGAGCAGGATCACCACGTCTTTCTTGTGTTCGACCAGGCGCTTGGCCTTCTCGATCACCATTTCGGCAACCTGCACGTGGCGGGTCGGCGGCTCGTCGAACGTCGAGGCAACCACTTCGCCACGCACGGTGCGCTGCATTTCGGTCACTTCTTCCGGACGCTCGTCGATCAGCAATACGATCAGGTGAACTTCAGGGTTGTTACGTGCGATGTTCGCCGCGATGTTCTGCAGCATGATCGTTTTACCGGCTTTCGGCGGTGCAACGATCAGACCGCGCTGGCCTTTGCCGATCGGAGCGCACAGGTCGATGACACGACCGGTCAAGTCTTCGGTGGAACCGTTACCGGCTTCCATCTTCATGCGCACAGTCGGGAACAGCGGGGTCAGGTTCTCGAAGAGAATCTTGTTTTTCGCGTTCTCGGGACGATCGTAGTTGATCGTGTCGACCTTGAGCAGCGCGAAATAACGCTCGCCTTCCTTCGGAGGGCGGATCTTGCCAACTATGGTGTCACCGGTGCGCAAGTTGAATCGGCGGATCTGGCTCGGCGAGACGTAGATATCGTCCGGGCCGGCGAGATAGGAAGCGTCAGCGGAGCGCAGGAAGCCGAAGCCGTCCTGGAGAATCTCCAGCACGCCATCACCGGAGATTTCCTCGCCGCTTTTAGCGTGCTTTTTGAGCAGGGAGAAAATCACGTCCTGCTTGCGCGAACGGGCCATATTTTCTATGCCCATCTGTTCGGCCAATTCGAGCAGTTCGGTAATCGGCTTTTGCTTGAGTTCAGTCAGATTCATATAGGAATGACGTAATCATTTATGGAGGGGGGGAAATTAAGCTTTTGGCTTAATGAGGCCGCGCCGCAGAGAAGGCGACAGGATCGCGTACTTATTCGAAAAGGAGTGCGTCGGCGACGGCTAGCAGGGGGCAGTGGAGAAACCAGTGCGGGGCCGAATGTAACACCTGAGTTTCGGAGCGTCTAGCCCTCAATAACGAAAAAGCCCCGCAATATGCGGGGCCTTTTTTCGGACACTTTACAAACGACGCTTAGATGTTGGCGTCGAGGAAAGCAGCCAGTTGCGACTTCGACAGTGCGCCGACCTTGGTCGCTTCAACGTTGCCGTTCTTGAACAGCATCAGGGTCGGGATACCACGCACGCCATGCTTGGCCGGGGTTTCCTGGTTTTCGTCGATGTTCAGTTTGGCAACGGTCAGCTTGCCTTTGTAGGTTTCAGCAATCTCGTCCAGAACAGGAGCGATCATTTTGCAAGGGCCGCACCATTCAGCCCAGTAGTCGACCAGTACAGCGCCTTCGGCCTTGAGTACGTCGGCCTCGAAGCTAGCGTCGCTAACGTGTTTGATAAGATCGCTGCTCATGGAAGTCTCCAGGTTGTAAGCAAAAAAACGTGGCCCATCATAGCCGCCCTTCCTTCGTTCAGGAAGGTGCAGATGATTGAGTCTCGCTATGGTGGTGCATGAGTTTGGGTATAGCTCAAGTCAGGACGTGGCGGGAGCGACGAAGGCAATGCCGGTACGCAGGGCGGCGTTGCGCACATGTTCGTGCATGGCCTTCTGCGCCGCGCCGGACGAGCGCCGGGCCAGCGCGCGGAGGATTTTGCGATGCTCCTGCCAGGTTTCCATGGCCCGCTCTGCCCGGATGAACGGTAGCTTCTGGCTTTCCAGAAAGATGTCGGCGCTGGCGCTGAGAATGCTCAGCATCGCCTGATTGCCGCTGGCCAGCAGGATGCGCCGGTGAAATTCGAAGTCCAGGCGTGCCGCCGCCTCAAAATCGCCAACCTTCAATTCATTGCGCATCGCGGCGACGTTGTCCTCCAAAGCATCGAGCTCATCGGTGCTCAAGGTCACGGCAGCGAGACCGGCGGCAAAACCTTCAAGGGCATAACGCAACTGGAAGATATCCAGCGGCGAAGCCTGGGCCGCGAAGGGCCAGCCCGGTGCCGCATCGGATCGAGGCAATTCCACCGGCGCCTGCACGAACACGCCCTTGCCCGGCTGAATGCTGATCACACCCAACGCACTCAATGACGACAACGCCTCCCGCAACGACGCCCGGCTCACCCCCAACTGCACCGCCAGGTCGCGTTGCGAGGGCAAGGCATCCCCCGGCCCGAAACCTTGCTCGGTGATCAGTTTGCGGATGGCTTGCAGCGCCACTTCAGGTACGGCTCGAGAGATCGAGTTCATGGTTTTCAGATGAACCAGGCGAATGAGCGGCTAGTTTTAAAGCTATTCGTGGCGCCCGGCAAGTCGTGCCCCACTGGGGTTCGGCGAGGGTCGAAGATGCGCTATCGGAGTGCGTAACGCGGCGCGACTGTTCAGACCAGTAAGACCGTACAACGCCAGCAAAACCGTGGCTTAGCACCGCTAAAACCCGATGTTGGCATGGCCCGTGCTCTGTCGATCCGCAGAATTCTTTCCTCGCCGATCCGGAGATTTGCCATGACCCTGCGTTACAGCGCCCTCCTCGCTTCACTGTTTGCCAGCCTGATGCTGAGCCAGATGCCCGCCCACGCCGATGGCCTGGAGGAGGTGGTCAAACGCGGCGTCCTCAAGGTGGCCGTGCCTCAGGACTTCCCGCCGTTCGGCTCGGTCGGCCCGGACATGAAACCCCGCGGCCTCGATATCGACACCGCGAAACTGCTGGCCGACCAGCTCAAGGTCAAACTCGAACTGACGCCGGTCAACAGCACCAACCGCATCCCGTTCCTCACCACCGGCAAAGTGGATCTGGTGATTTCCAGCCTCGGCAAGAACCCCGAACGCGAGAAAGTCATCGACTTCTCCAGCGCCTACGCACCGTTCTACCTCGCCGTGTTCGGTCCGCCGGATGCCGATATCAAAGGCCTGGACGACCTCAAGGGCAAAACCGTCAGCGTCACCCGTGGCGCCATCGAAGACATCGAGCTGACCAAAGTCGCGCCTGAAGGCGTGACCATCAAGCGCTTCGAGGACAATAACTCGACCATCGCCGCCTACCTCGCCGGCCAGGTCGACCTGATCGCCAGCGGCAACGTGGTGATGGTGGCGATCAGTGAGAAAAACCCGAAACGCGTGCCGGCATTGAAAGTGAAACTCAAGGATTCGCCGGTCTACGTGGGCGTGAACAAGAACGAGCCGGCGCTGCTGGGCAAGGTCAACCAGATCCTCGCCACTGCCAAGACCGACGGTGCGCTGGAAAAGAATTCACAGACCTGGCTCAAAGAGCCACTGCCGGCCGATCTCTGATCGTCGCTCGGGAGACTTGATATGTCTTATCAGTTCGACTTCATACCGGTGGTGCAAAACACCGACCTGCTGCTGCGCGGTGCGCTGTTCACCCTTGAGCTGACGGCCATCGGCGCGGTGCTCGGCGTGGGCCTGGGCATCGTCGGGGCGCTGGTGCGGGCCTGGAATATCCGCCCGTTCTCGGCGATTTTCGGGGTCTACGTCGAGTTGATCCGCAACACACCGTTTCTGGTGCAGCTGTTTTTCATTTTCTTCGGTTTGCCATCGCTGGGCCTGCAGATTTCCGAATGGCAGGCGGCGGTGCTGGCGATGGTGATCAACCTCGGGGCTTACTCCACCGAGATCATCCGCGCCGGCATCCAGGCGATTCCCCGCGGACAACTGGAAGCCGCTGCGGCGTTGGCGATGACCCGGTTCGAAGCCTTCCGCCACGTGATCCTGCTGCCAGCGCTGGGCAAAGTGTGGCCGGCGTTGAGCAGCCAGATCATCATCGTCATGCTCGGCTCGGCGGTCTGTTCGCAGATCGCCACCGAAGAGCTGAGTTTTGCCGCCAACTTCATTCAGTCGCGCAACTTTCGCGCCTTTGAAACCTACGCCCTGACCACGTTGCTTTACCTGTGCATGGCGCTGCTGATCCGCCAATTGCTGAACTGGATCGGCCGTCGATACATAGCGAGGAGTGGCCAATGAGCGATTTCACCTTCTGGGACGTCGTACGCAACCTGCTCACGGGCCTGCAATGGACGCTGGCGCTGTCGCTGGTGGCGTTTATCGGCGGCGGGTTGATCGGCTTGCTGATCATGGTCATGCGCATTTCAAAGAAAGCCCTGCCGCGCAGTTTCGCCCGCACCTACATCGAGTTGTTCCAGGGCACGCCACTGCTGATGCAGTTGTTTCTGGTTTTTTTCGGTGTGGCATTGGCCGGCCTGGAGATTTCGCCATGGATGGCGGCAGCGATTGCCCTGACGCTGTTCACCAGCGCTTACCTGGCGGAAATCTGGCGCGGTTGCGTCGAGTCGATCCCTCATGGTCAGTGGGAAGCCTCGTCAAGCCTGGCACTCAACCCGCTGGAGCAATTGCGTTACGTGATCCTGCCGCAAGCCTTGCGCATCGCCGTGGCGCCCACCGTGGGTTTCTCGGTGCAAGTGGTCAAAGGCACTGCCGTCACGTCGATCATCGGTTTTACCGAGCTGACCAAGACCGGCGGCATGCTCGCCAACGCGACGTTCGAACCGTTCATGGTCTACGGCCTCGTGGCCCTCGGCTATTTCCTGCTCTGCTACCCCTTGTCCCTCAGTGCGCGCTACCTGGAAAGGAGACTGCATGCCTCTGCTTAGAATTTCCGCCCTGCATAAATATTACGGCGACCACCATGTGCTCAAAGGCATCGACCTCAGCGTCGAGGAAGGCCAGGTGGTGGCGATCATCGGCCGCAGCGGCTCGGGCAAATCGACGTTGCTGCGCACGTTGAACGGTCTGGAGTCGATCAACGACGGCGTGATCGAGGTCGACGGCGAATACCTCGATGCCGCCCGCGCCGACTTGCGCAGTCTGCGACAGAAGGTCGGGATGGTGTTTCAGCAGTTCAACCTGTTCCCGCACCTGACCGTAGGCGAAAACGTGATGCTCGCGCCCCAGGTGGTGCAAAAAGTGCCCAAGGCCAAAGCGGCGGAGTTGGCGCGGGAGATGCTGGAGAGGGTCGGGCTCGGGGAGAAGTTTGATGCGTTCCCGGATCGACTGTCCGGCGGGCAACAACAGCGGGTGGCAATTGCCCGAGCGCTGGCGATGTCGCCGAAGGTGTTGCTATGCGACGAGATCACCTCGGCGCTGGACCCGGAATTGGTCAATGAGGTGCTGAGCGTGGTCCGGCAACTGGCCAAAGAAGGCATGACATTGATCATGGTCACCCATGAAATGCGCTTTGCCCGGGAGGTTGGGGATAAGTTGGTGTTCATGCACCTGGGGAAGGTGCATGAGGTGGGGGATCCGAAGATTTTGTTCGCGAATCCGCAGACGGCGGAGTTGGCGAATTTCATCGGGACGGTCGAGGCGACAGCCTGAAAGATCTTCAATACCTGTGAGGCCGTCTTCGCGAGCAAGCCCGCTCCCACAGTTGGCCGCGTCCGTCGGGATAACTCGGTCAACTGTGGGAGCGGGCTTGCTCGCGAAGAGGCCATCAGCGGCACTGCACATGCTCCCGCGCCAAAAGATCGCAGGTTCCAATAACGCCTACGCGTTGGCGTCAGCCTTTGATCGTGGCACGATGTCCGGGTTATCGACCGAGACCCCCTGACCATGCCGCAATCCCAAGCCAAGAATCTGTCCCTGATCGCCGCAATCGACCTGGGCTCCAACAGCTTTCACATGGTCGTGGCCAAGGCCCAGAACGGCGAAATCCGTATTCTCGAGCGTCTCGGGGAGAAGGTTCAGCTGGCCGCCGGCATCGACGAAGAGCGCAAGCTCAGCGAAGAATCCATGCAGCGCGGGCTCGATTGTCTCAAGCGCTTCGCCCAACTGATCAACGGTATGCCCCAGGGCGCCGTACGGATCGTCGGCACCAACGCCCTGCGTGAAGCCCGTAACCGCAATGAATTCATCCACCGCGCCGAAGAAATCCTCGGCCACCCGGTGGAAGTTATCTCCGGTCGTGAAGAAGCGCGCCTGATCTATCTCGGCGTGTCGCACACCCTCGCCGACACGCCGGGCAAACGCCTGGTAGCCGACATTGGCGGCGGCAGTACCGAATTCATTATCGGCCAGCGCTTCGAGCCACTGCTGCGCGAAAGCCTGCAAATGGGCTGCGTCAGTTACACCCAGCGCTATTTCAAGGACGGCAAGATCACTCCGGCGCGCTACGCCCAGGCCTACACAGCGGCGCGGCTGGAGATCATGAGCATCGAACACGCCCTGCACCGCCTGACCTGGGATGAAGCCATCGGCTCCTCGGGCACCATCCGTGCCATTGGCCTGGCGCTGAAGGCCGGCGGTCATGGCACGGGCGAGGTCAACGCCCAGGGCCTGGCGTGGCTCAAGCGCAAGTTGATCAAACTCGGCGACGTCGAGAAAATCGACTTCGAGGGCATCAAGCCTGATCGCCGGGCGATTTTCCCGGCGGGCCTGGCAATTCTTGAAGCGATCTTCGATGCCCTCGAACTCCAGCGCATGGACCACTGTGAAGGCGCGCTGCGCGAAGGCGTGCTCTATGACCTGCTGGGCCGTCATCATCATGAAGACGTCCGTGAACGCACGCTCAGCTCGCTGATGGAGCGTTATCACGTCGATCTGGAACAAGCGGCACGGGTCGAGCGCAAGGCGCTGCATGCCTTCGATCAGGTGGCCGAGGATTGGGATCTGGATGACGGCGTCTGGCGCGAGTTGCTGGGCTGGGCCGCCAAGGTCCATGAAGTGGGCCTGGACATCGCTCACTATCAGTATCACAAACACGGCTCGTACTTGATCGAGCATTCGGACCTGGCCGGGTTCTCCCGCGAAGACCAACTGATGCTTGCGCTACTGGTGCGTGGCCACCGTCGCAATATTCCCAAGGACCGGTTTGCCGATTTTGGCGACGACGGCATCAAGCTGATTCGCCTTTGCGTGCTGCTGCGCTTTGCGATCCTGTTCCATCACATCCGCGGCACCCAGGAAATGCCTCAGGTGGTGCTGCACGCCAATGGCCACAGCCTGGACGTGCAGTTCCCGGAAAACTGGCTGGACGAAAACCAGCTGACCCAGGCTGACTTCGCCCTGGAGGCAGAATGGCTGACTCGGGTGGGGTTCGTCCTTAACGTCCGTTAAACACGGTGGCGAGGGAACTTGCTCCCTCGCCACAGGTTACTCAGGCGGAACTAAAAAAAATGGCGATCCACAGGGATCGCCATTTTTTTATGCAGCGTGTGGGTTAACGCACGGCCAGGATTGGACTGCCCAACCGCTCCAGCAACGTGGCCTGCGCACTGCGCGGGTTCTGGTTGCCGGTCGGTGTGTTGCGGATGTAACGACCATCCGCCTGCAGGCTCCAGCTGTGAGTGTTATCGGTGAGATAAAGCTCCAGCTCCTTCTTGACCCGCATGATCAGTTTCTTGCCTTCCACCGGGAAGCAAGTCTCGACGCGCTTGTCGAGGTTGCGCTCCATCCAGTCGGCACTGGACAGGAACATCTGCTCGTCACCGCCATTGAGGAAGTAGAAGACCCGCGTGTGCTCCAGGAAGCGACCGATGATCGAGCGCACATGGATATTGTGCGAAACCCCGGCGATGCCCGGACGCAGGCAGCACATGCCACGCACCACCAGATCGATGCGCACGCCCGACTGGCTGGCCTTGTACAACGCACGGATGATCTTCGGATCGGTCAGCGAGTTGAACTTGGCGATGATGTGCGCCGGCTTGCCCTCGAGGGCGAACTGGGTCTCGCGGGCAATCATGTCGAGCATGCCCTTCTTCAGCGTGAACGGCGCGTGCAGCAGCTTCTTCATGCGCAAGGTTTTACCCATGCCGATCAGCTGGCTGAACAGTTTGCCGACGTCTTCGCACAAGGCGTCGTCCGAGGTCAGCAAGCTGTAGTCGGTATACAGACGAGCGTTGGCGGCGTGGTAGTTACCCGTCCCCAAATGCGCGTAACGCACAATCTCGCCAGCCTCGCGACGCAGGATCAGCATCATCTTGGCGTGGGTCTTGAAGCCGACCACACCGTAGATCACCACCGCACCGGCCGCTTGCAGACGGCTGGCCAGTTGCAGGTTGGACTCTTCGTCGAACCGCGCGCGCAATTCGATCACCGCAGTGACTTCCTTGCCGTTACGCGCCGCATCAACCAGCGCATCAACGATTTCCGAGTTGGCACCGGAGCGGTACAGCGTCTGGCGGACCGCCAATACGTGCGGGTCCTTTGCAGCCTGGCGCAACAAATCGACAACTGGCGTAAACGACTCGAACGGGTGCAGCAGCAGGATGTCCTGCTTGCTGATCACGCTGAAAATGTTCTCGCTGTTCTGCAGCAGTTTCGGGATCTGCGGAGTGAACGGCAGGTATTGCAGATCGCGCTGACTGTCGAGGCCGGTGATGCTGAACAGGCGGGTCAGGTTGACCGGGCCGTTGACCTGGTACAACTCGGTCTCGTGCAGGTTGAACTGCTTGAGCAAATAGTCGGACAGGTGTTTCGGGCAGGTGTCGGCCACTTCCAGCCGCACCGCATCACCGTAACGACGGGAGAACAACTCGCCGCGCAGCGCGCGGGCCAGGTCTTCCACGTCTTCGGTGTCGACGGCAAGGTCGGCGTTTCGGGTCAGGCGGAACTGGTAGCAGCCCTTGACCTTCATGCCCTGGAACAAGTCATCGGCGTGCGCATGGATCATCGACGACAGGAATACATAATTGTCGCCAGGGCCGCCGACTTCTTCCGGCACCTTGATGATTCGCGGCAGCAGACGCGGTGCCGGGATAATCGCCAGACCGGAATCGCGACCGAAGGCGTCGATGCCTTCGAGCTCGACGATGAAGTTCAGACTCTTGTTCACCAGCAACGGGAACGGGTGCGTCGGGTCGAGGCCGATCGGAGTGATGATCGGCGCGATCTCGTCGCGGAAATAACGGCGAACCCAGGTCTTGAGCTTGGTGGTCCAGTAACGGCGACGGATGAAGCGGACCTGATGTTTCTCCAGTTCCGGCAACAGAATGTCATTGAGGATCGCGTACTGGCGGTCTACATAACCGTGCACCAGTTCGCTGATCCGGGCCAGGGCCTGGTGCGGTTGCAGACCATCGGCGCCGGCCTGTTCACGGGCGAAGGTGATCTGCTTCTTGAGGCCGGCCACACGAATTTCGAAGAACTCATCCAGGTTGCTGGAGAAAATCAGCAGGAACTTCAGCCGCTCCAGCAACGGGTAGGACTCATCCAGCGCCTGTTCCAGCACGCGGATGTTGAACTGCAGTTGCGAGAGCTCGCGATGGATGTACAGGCTGCTGTCATCCAGGCCAGGAACAACAATCGCTGGCGCCGCCGGCGCGGTTTCGACCACTACCGCGGGTGGAGCAGGCTCCAGCTCCGGCGGGGTTTCGGCGATTTGCTCCACCACGGGTTGAGCCTCTTGTACTGCAACTTCAGTGAGTCCTTCGGTATTCATCGAATGTTCCTGGGAGGGCTATTTTTGCTCTCGTAACAATTGAGCAGCACGAACGGCAAAGTAAGTCAGGATGCCATCAGCGCCTGCACGTTTAAAAGCGGTCAGGGATTCGAGGATAACCCCTTCGCTCAACCAGCCATTCTGAATCGCCGCCATGTGCATGGCGTATTCACCGCTGACCTGATAGACAAAGGTCGGCACTTTGAATTCTTCCTTGACCCTGTAAAGGATGTCCAGGTACGGCATGCCTGGCTTGACCATGACCATGTCCGCGCCTTCTGACAAGTCCGCCGCCACTTCGTGCAGGGCTTCGTTGCTGTTGGCCGGGTCCATCTGATAGGAGGCCTTGTTGGCCTTGCCCAGGTTCAGTGCCGAACCCACCGCATCGCGGAACGGGCCGTAATAGGCGCTGGCGTACTTCGCCGAATAGGCCATGATCCGCACGTTGACGTGATCGGCCAGTTCGAGGGCTTCGCGGATCGCCTGAATGCGACCGTCCATCATGTCCGACGGGGCCACCACCTGAGCGCCGGCTTCGGCGTGGGACAGGGCCTGCTTGACCAGCGCATCGACGGTGATGTCGTTCTGCACGTAGCCTGCTTCGTCGAGGATACCGTCCTGACCGTGGGTGGTGAACGGGTCCAGCGCAACGTCGGTGATCACCCCCAGTTCAGGGAACTGCGCACGCAGGGCGCGGGTGGCGCGCTGGGCAATGCCATCGGGATTCCAGGCTTCGGCGGCATCCAGCGACTTGAGTTCGGGGGGTGTGACCGGGAACAGCGCCACGGCCGGGATGCCCAGTTCGACCCACTTGGCTGCTTCTTCCAGCAACAGGTCGATGGTCAGGCGTTCAACGCCCGGCATCGAGGCCACCGCCTCGCGACGGTTTTCACCGTCCAGCACGAACACCGGCAGGATCAGATCATCGACAGTCAGAACGTTTTCACGAACCAGTCGACGCGAGAATTCATCACGGCGGTTACGACGCAGGCGGGTTGCAGGAAACAAACGGTTGGCAGGGGTAAAGCTCACGGCAGACTCCTGAGCCCGCGCTAACGGGCGAGCGTGACAGTTATAAGCGGCCATTATGACCAACGTATTACAGTTATGTGCATCCCTGCGTCACGTAGCCGCATTCCATTGTCCTTGTAGGAAATGTTCACGTCGAGACACATTTGGACACTTTCATGAATGTGCACGAAGGGTTAGGCTGCGCGTTCATTTCGCCAGCACCCAGACAATGCTCCAACAATTTCTGCATGACTTCGGCTACTTTGCCCTTTTTCTCGGCACGTTCTTCGAAGGCGAAACCATTCTGGTGCTCGCAGGCTTCCTCGCGTTCCGTGGATACATGGATATCAACCTGGTGGTGGTCGTGGCTTTTTTCGGCAGTTATGCCGGCGATCAGCTGTGGTACTTCCTGGGGCGCAAGCACGGCCGCAAGTTGCTGGCGCGCAAACCCCGCTGGCAGATGATGGGCGACCGGGCTCTGGAACACATCCGCAGGCACCCGGACATCTGGGTGCTGAGCTTCCGTTTTGTCTATGGTTTGCGCACGGTGATGCCGGTGGCGATCGGCCTGTCGGGCTATCCACCAGGACGTTACTTGTTGTTGAACGGGATTGGCGCCGCGATCTGGGCGAGCGCCCTGGCCGCCGCGGCCTATCACTTCGGCGCGGTACTCGAAGGCATGTTGGGCAGCGTCAAGAAGTACGAGCTATGGGTGCTTGGCGCCCTGCTGGTGCTGGGCTTCGTGCTGTGGCTGCGCCGGCGATTCAAGAATGCCCGTCTGGCGAAGCAGATCTACGCCGACGAGCAGGCCTTGAAAGCCGAACAGGCCAAGGCCGCCGAGGTCAAGACGCCAACCGAGTGAAGCGGTTTCTGCAGCAGTAGAGACCGATTCCGCTGAGCAGGCTGTAACTCAGCAGGCCGACCCAGCCCACCGCGCTGGCCGGCCACAGCCCGACCATCGGCGCCAGCCATACCAGCGGCACATTCGATGCCAGCCGCAGCAGCTCCAGCTTCAACGCCCATGGGCGATTCTCCAGGGCCACGCCCAACGTAAACAGACCCAATGCCACCGCACTCCAGCCGAGCACCAATGCAGCGGTCGGCAAATGCTGCTCGATGTTCATCAAGTAGCTGCCCAGCGCGATGTAGACGCAGAACTGCAGCACGACGTAAATCTGCTGGCGCCCGTCCAGCGGTACTTCGAATTTGCGGAACTGGCTCAAGTCCGGCTTGTTCATCGGGTACTTCGCCGCCACGTCGGCCGGACGCCAACCGGTGCGCATAAACCAGATCCGCAGCTTGTCCCATTTGCTTTCAGCCCGTCGCGCGTCATCCCAGAGCTGCGCGTAAAACTGCACGTTTGCCCACAACGGATTCCAGCTCGCCAGTGGCGTGGTCACGCCGAAAATCACCGGTTCGTTGTCGTCCTCTTCCTGGAACGAGCCAAACAGACGGTCCCAAATAATGAACACCCCGCCGTAGTTGCGATCCATGTAGAGAGCGTTCTGTGCATGGTGGGCCCGATGATTGGACGGCGTGACGAAGAACCACTCGAACCAGCCAAGCTTGGGAATGTGTCGCGTATGCACCCAGAATTGATACAGCAGGTTAAGCGCGGCGACGCTGATGAACACCAGCAGCGGCACGCCGAGCACGGCCATCGGCAGGTAGAAAATCCAGCTCAGCAGAAACCCGGTACTGGTCTGGCGCAACGCCGTGGAGAGGTTGTAGTCCTCGCTCTGGTGATGCACCGAATGCGCCGCCCAGAGAATATTGCGTTCATGGCCCATGCGATGCAGCCAGTAGTAGCAGAAGTCATAGAGGACGAAGGCAAACACCCAGACCCAAACGCTGTCGGCCGAGAGCTCGAACAGCGCCAGGTGCTTGAGGGCAAATGCGTACGTCACCAGCCCCACACCCTTGGTCAACAGGCCCGTGGTGGTGGACAGCACGCCGGTGCTGATGCTGTTGATCGCGTCGGCCACCCGATAATTGCTCACCCCGCGCCAACGGTCGGCCAGCAGTTCGACGGCAATCAGCACAAAGAAGAACGGCACCGCATACAGAATGAAGTCCATGACGCGCCCTGATCGGAATCTTGAGGACAGATCCTATGTTTAGCCGCGAATTAACCCTATGGCAACGAGTGACAAATTAGTGGACATTTAACGCCATGAATCTGGAGAAAAACCCATGAGCAAAAAAATTGCAGTGATCCTTTCCGGCTGTGGTGTCTACGACGGCGCCGAGATCCACGAAAGTGTGATCACCCTGCTGCGCCTGGACCAGCGTGGCGCTCAGGTGCAGTGCTTTGCCCCCAACATCGCGCAATTGCATGTGATCAACCACCTGACCGGCGAAGAGATGCCCGAGACACGCAATGTGCTGGTGGAATCGGCGCGGATCGCCCGGGGCAACATCAAGGATATCCGTGAGGCCGACGTCGAGGATTTCGACGCGCTGATCGTGCCGGGTGGTTTTGGCGCGGCGAAGAACCTGTCGAACTTCGCGATCGAAGGCGCCGGCTGCACGGTTCAACCGCAAGTCCTGGCGCTGGCTGAAGCGTTTGCCGAAGCGGGTAAACCGGTCGGGCTGATCTGCATCTCCCCGGCGCTGGCCGCGAAGATTTATGGGCCGGGCGTGACCTGCACCATCGGCAACGATGCCGACACTGCCGCGGCGATGAACAAGATGGGCGCCACACATGCAGACTGCGCGGTGACGGACATCGTTGAAGACAAGGCGCGCAAACTGGTGAGCACTCCGGCTTACATGCTCGCGCAATCGATCAGCGAAGCCGCGTCAGGCATCAACAAACTGGTCGACCGCGTCCTCGAACTGACCCACGAAAACGACGCCTGACACGGATCAAATGTGGGAGCGGGCTTGCTCGCGCATGCGGTGTATCAGTCAACATCAATGCTGAATGACTCACCGCATTCGCGAGCAAACCCGCTCCCACATTTTGAATATTGCCAGGCTCAAGACTTGCGCGATAACCGCGTGAGTATTCGGTCCAGCGCATTGGCAAACGCCTGCTTCTCACGCTCGCCAAACGGCGCGGGGCCGCCGCTCATCTGCCCCTGTTCACGCAAGTCGGTGAACAGGTTGCGCACCGCCAGCCGATCGCCCATGTTCTGCGCGTCGAACTCCTTTCCCCGAGGGTCCAGCGCTGCAACGCCTTTCTTCACCAGCCGGTCGGCCAGTGGCACGTCGCTGCAGATCACCAGTTCACCGGGCACCGCGTACTCCACCAGATAGTCGTCCGCCGCATCCGGGCCACTCGGCACCACGATCAGCTTTACCAGCGCCAGCCCCGGCTTGATCTGCGGCTGCCCCGCCACCAGCACCACTTCGAACTGGCGCTTGAGGGCGAACTTCACCACCAGATCCTTGGCCGCCCGCGGGCAGGCGTCGGCATCAATCCACACACGCATTGTGTTCCTCCTCTTAAAAGCATCGCGGGCAAGCCCGCTCCCACAAGGTTAGCGTTAATCCCTGTGGGAGCGGGCTTGCCCGCGAATGTGAGCGCAGCGAATGCTTTTAAGAAACCTGCACCCGCCGCTTCTCCGCCATCCAGCTACGACCATACAACACAATAATCGCAATGATCGCCACCGCCTGAGCACTCAGCGAATACGCATCCGCATGGATGCCCAGCCAGTCGAACTCAAAGAACGGCACCGGCCGCGTGCCGAAGATCCCGGCTTCCTGCAACGCCTTCACGCCGTGGCCGGCAAACACCACCGACAGCGCGCACAGCAGCCCGGCATTGATGCTGAAGAACAGCGACAGCGGCAGTTTCGCCGAGCCCCGCAGAATCACCCACGCCAGCCCCACCAGCAGCACCAGCGCCGTGGCACCACCCGCCAACACCGCGTTATGCCCCGCTGGCCCGGCCTGCAACCACAAGGTCTCGTAGAACAGGATCACTTCAAACAGCTCGCGATACACCGAGAAGAATGCCAGCGTCGCAAAGCCGAAACGACCGCCGCCGCCCACCAGGCTGCTCTTGATGTAATCCTGCCAGGCCGCTGCGTGGCGACGGTCGTGCATCCACACGCCGAGCCAGAGCACCATGACCGCGGCGAACAACGCCGTCGCGCCTTCCAGCAACTCACGCTGCGAGCCACTGACGTCGATCACATACGCCGCCAGCGCCCAGGTCCCCAGACCGGCCAACAGCGCCAGGCCCCAACCGGCGTTGACACTGCGCACCGCCGATTGCTGGCCAGTGTTGCGCAGGAACGCGAGGATTGCCGCCAGCACCAGGATCGCTTCCAGACCTTCGCGCAGCAGAATCAGCAGACCGGAGATGTAGCTCAGCGACCAGCTCAAACCCTCGCTGCCCAGCAGGCCGGCAGATTGCTTCAACCTGGCTTTGGCTGCATCCAGACGCTGCTGGACCTCGGCCACCGGCAAGCCATCCTGCAACGACTGACGGTAGGCCATCAGGGATTTTTCAGTGTCTTTGCGCACGTTGGCGTCGACGTTGTCCAGAGAGCTTTCGACCAGTTCGAAACCTTCCAGGTACGCCGCGACCGACAAGTCATAAGCCTGATCGTGATCGCCGGCGCGATAGGCCGCGACGCTCTTGTCCAGGGTTGCAGCGGTGTAGTCGAGCAGTTGCGCCGGGCCACGTTTGACCTGCGGCGGTTGCGAACGCTGGGCGCGGAAGGTCGCTGCCGCTTGCGGACCTTCGGCGGCCAGCACTTCGGCCGGGGTCTGACGGGCCAGGTCGGCGATGTTGTAGGTTTTTTCGGATTGTGCCGCGGCCGGATCGGCACTGAAGCTGGCGATATAGGTCGCCAGGTCCCAACGCTGACGGTCGTCCAGCTGATCGGCGAAGGCCGGCATGTCTGTGCCTTCTACGCCCATCCCCAACGTGTTGTAGATCCCATAGAGGCTCAATCGATCCTGGCGCCCGACGTCGCGCAGATTGGCCGGCGGCGGCGTCAGACCGACACCGGCCGGACCATCCCCGGCCCCCGTATCGCCATGGCAGACCGAACAATGCTGGGCGTACAGCGGCGCACCCCGGGTCGGATCCGGTGTAATGATCGGCGCCTGACTGACTTCATAAGCCACGGCCAGCTTCGCGCCCAATTGCCGAGTCTGACGGGCGACGTCCGCGCCGTCCTGCCGAGCAGCGATGGCGCTGTGCAGCGTGCTGACGCCCTGCTCCAGCCCCGCCTTTTCCGGTTTGTCCGGCATGGCGGCGATCAAGCCTTGCAGCGCCTTGGTAAATTCCAGCTGCTCGCGGTACTCGGACTCATTGATGACCTTGCCCGCTTGCACAGATTGCGGGTAGTCCGCGCCAATGTAGTCGAGCATATGCAGCGCTTGCGGCGCGCCTTCCACGGTGTCGGCCAGCAAGTTGGAACTGCACAAGGCAAACAGCGGCAATACCAGCCAGGCCAGGAAACGGGACGGGGCAGTCATGAATGAATCTCAATTGGAAATACGAAGTAACACATTGTTCACTTCGAATGAGTTTCACTCAAGCTTTGTTGTGTGAAATGCGGATGCCGCCGGGGATTCTGTGCCGCTCTTTGTAAGAGCCAGCTTGCTGGCGAAGGCATCAACACGGTGTTACTGAAACACCGTGGCGTGTGCATCGCCAGCAAGCCGGCTCCTACAGTTCTATGACATGGGAACGAAAAAAGGCGACCTCCAGGGTCGCCTTTTTTGTGCCTGACGGTTTTACACCGCGGCTTTACGCAGCGTCGCCATGAACGCCGCCGCGCCAATGAACAATCCTGCAAAAGTCCGGTTCATGCGTTTTTGCTGCTTGGGCGTGCGCAACAAGCGCAGCACCTTGGACGCCAAACCGGTGTAACCGGCCATGACAATCAGATCCACACAGACCATGGTCACGCCAATGATCAGGTACTGAATCAGCAGCGGCGCATGCGGGTCGATGAACTGCGGCAAAACCGCGAGCATGAACACCAGGGCCTTGGGGTTGCTGATGTTGACCAGGAAACCACGGAACACCAAAGCCATCGGCTTGCCGATCTGGCGCACCGCCGCGTCGTCGCTCATGTCGCTGGGCAGCGCGCGCCATTGCTTGATCGCGAGGTAAACCAGGTACGCCACGCCGAACCATTTGATCGCATAAAACGCGGTGGCCGACGCCGTGAGGATCGCGCCAACACCGGCGCCGACAATCGCGATCTGTACCGCCAGGCCCAATTGCAGGCCCAGGGCGTTCCAGTAACCGCGCCAGAAACCGTACTGCAGACCGCTGGACATCGACGCAATGGCGCCGGCACCGGGAGACAGGCTGATCACCCAGCAGGCCGCAAAAAACGCCAGCCATGTTTGAAGCTCCATCGCACACCTCGACTCAGACTCGTGACAGACGTCTAAGCTAATGCGGCTTTGGGCCGATGACTATCGATTTTTTGCAGGATATTGCGATGGTCGACCAGCGTTTTATGACTCCAGGGCCCCTTCGCGAGCAAGCTCGCTCCCACATTGGATCTTTAGTGAACACAAAATTTGTGAACAACACTGATCAAATGTGGGAGCGGGCTTGCTCGCGAAAGCGGTATGTCAGACAACAGAAGGCTTACTTCTCAAACCCGCCGGACGAAAACACATCCGTACCCCGCCAGCGTCGAACCGAGCGCTGGAAGAACAGGCTATTAGGCACCTGCACCATCGCGCTGCCAGTCCCAAGCTCTTCCGCTTCGACCAGCGTGGTGTAAAGCAGATTGATCGCCACCACCCGGCCTTTGACGCCAGGCTTGTCAGTGGTGTCCACCAACTCGACCACATCACCGATACGGAAGGGGCCGACGGTAAAGATCAGGATCGCGCAGAGCAGATTGGAGAGCACGCTCCACATGGCGAAAAACGCCACCGCGGCCACCGCGACAAAACCGGACAACGCGGTCCAGAGTACAGTCGCCGACACGCCCAGGCGCTCCAGCACGAAAATCAGTGCACTGCCCATGATCAGCCAGCGCAAACCGCCCCGCAGCGGCATCAGAAACTGCGGCGGAAACGGGTAGCGCTCGCCCAATCGAGTCAGGCATTTAGCGACGACGCGCTGAGCGATATAACCGGCCAGCAGGATCAGCAGAATTTGCACGACCAGCCAGATCGGCTCGACCCACATCGCCGGCAACGGCAGCTTGAAGGCTTCCATCAGGACAGCGCCTCCAGCTCCGCCTGCATGCTTTCGAGCAATTCCAGCGCTTCCATCCAGGCTTCTTCCAACTCGGCTTCGCGCACCTTCAGCTTGGCTTGTTCAGCCAGCAGATCACGCAGGTCGTTCTTGCGCGCCGGCTCGTAAATATCGCTGTCACCGAGGCTGGTATCGATCTTCGCCAGTTTCTCGTGGAGCTTGCCGAGTTCGGCTTCGAGCTTGTCAGCCTCACGCTTGTGCGGCGCCAGTTGCTGACGCAATGCGGCGGCGGCCTGACGCTGGGCCTTCTTGTCAGTCTTGTCCGGATTGACCGGCGTGTTGCTGACCGGGGCATTGCGCTGACGGTAGTCGACCAGCCAACGGGCGTAGTCTTCCAGGTCACCGTCAAACTCCTCGACCTTGCCATCCGCCACCAGATAGAAATTGTCGGTGGTGCTTTTGAGCAAATGACGATCGTGGGAGACCACCAGCACCGCACCACTGAATTCCTGCAGGGCCATGGTCAGCGCCAGGCGCATTTCCAGGTCCAGGTGGTTGGTCGGTTCGTCGAGCAGCAGCAGGTTCGGACGCTCCCAGGCGATCAACGCCAGGGCCAGGCGAGCTTTTTCGCCACCGGAGAAATTCAGTACCGGCTCGTCGATACGCGCACCGCGGAAGTCGAAGCCGCCGAGGAAGTCGCGCAGGGTCTGCTCGCGTTCGGTCGGCGCCAGGCGCTGCAAGTGCAGCAACGGGCTGGCCTTCGAGTCCAGGGAATCAAGCTGATGCTGGGCGAAGTAACCGACGACGGTGTTTTCGCCACGGGTCAGTCGACCGGCCAGCGGCGAGAGCTCGCCGGCGAGGTTTTTGATCAGGGTCGATTTACCCGCACCGTTGGGGCCGAGCAAACCGATGCGCGCGCCAGGCGTCAGTTGCAGTTTGACCTTCTCCAGCACGGCTTTGTCGCCGTAGCCCAGGCGGGCGTCGGACAGGTCGATCAGTGGGCTGGAAATCTTCGTCGACTCGCGGAAGACGAAGTCGAACGGCGAATCGACGTGAGCGGCGGACAACTCTTCCATCCGCTCCAGCGCCTTGATCCGGCTCTGGGCCTGACGGGCCTTGGTCGCCTGGGCCTTGAAGCGGGCGATGTAGCTTTCCATGTGCGCACGTTGCGCCTGCTGCTTTTCGTAGGCCTGTTGCTGCTGGGCCAGACGTTCGGCACGGGCGCGTTCGAAAGCGCTGTAACCACCGCGATAGAGCGTGATCTTGCGTTGATCGACATGGGCCACATGATCGACCACGGCATCGAGGAAATCCCGGTCGTGGGAAATCAGCAGCAAGGTGCCGGGATAGCTTTTCAGCCATTCTTCGAGCCAGATGATGGCGTCGAGGTCCAAGTGGTTGGTCGGTTCGTCGAGCAGCAACAGGTCCGAGGGGCACATCAATGCCTGCGCCAGGTTCAGACGCATCCGCCAGCCACCAGAGAAATCTCCTACCTGACGATCCATCTGCTCGTTGGTGAACCCCAGGCCAGCCAGCAGCTTGCGGGCGCGAGCATCGGCGGTGTAACCGTCGGCGCTGTCGAGTTCCGAGTGCAGACGGGCCTGAGCAGCACCGTCATGGGCCGCTTCGGCTGCGGCGAGGTCACGTTGCACCTCGCGCAGGCGCAGGTCGCCATCGAGCACGTAGTCGACCGCCAGGCGTTCGAGCGTCTCGATTTCCTGGCGCATGTGGGCGATACGCCAGTCGGCCGGCAGGAAGCAGTCACCCGAGTCCGGGTGCAGCTCGCCCCGAATCAAGGCGAACAGGCTCGATTTGCCGGCGCCGTTGGCACCGATGAGGCCGGCTTTGTGGCCGGCGTGCAGGGTCAGCTCGGCGTCTTCTAGCAGACGTTGCGGGCCACGCTGTAAAGTCAGGTTCTGAAGTCGAATCATAATGGCGGCGGAGTCTACCAGCTTCGCTCGCAACTGGCGCGAGTAGCACTATGTCCTCTGACCTGTGGAGCTTTTCCCTTGGCACTTACGCCCGTCCTGGCGTTGAAGCCGCATGCCTGACCTTGCAGTCGGCGGGGGCGAATGTGTGCCTGTTGTTGTGTGGGCTGTGGCTCGGGAAGCGAGGAATCGCCTGCAACGAACAACGATTGCAGCAGCTTCGCAACGTGGCTGAACCCTGGGACACGGATGTCGTTCGACCGCTGCGCGCCTTGCGCCTGCAATGGAAAGTCATCGCGACTGGAGATGCGGAACTGAACGCGTTACGCGAACAAGTGAAAGCGCTGGAGCTGGAAGCCGAACGGCATCTGTTGTTGCGACTGGAGCGATCGGCGCAGAGTTGGCCGCAGAATGAGGCGACCGATTTATCGGCCTGGCTGGAGGGTGTGGCGGCGGACGCCGCCCACCCGGACCGCGACGCGCTGCATCAGCTGCGCGTCGCGGCAACCGGCACTTAGGAAGCGCTGGTTGGGGTGATGCTTGTGCTCGACGGTGCCACTGGCGTTGGCGCAGTGGTGGCTGTCGAGGTGGAGGCTGCTGGTGCAGGAGCGGCCGAAGCGGATGGCGTCGGCGCTGGCGTCGCTGGTTTGGCAGCAGGAGCCGGGGCTGGCTTGGCAACGGCGGCCGGTTTTTTCACGGCTGGTTTTGCCGCCGGTTTGGCTGCAGCTGGTTTGGCTGCGGCTGGTTTTGCGGCTGTCGCTGGTTTGGCGGCGGCTGGCTTGGCAGCAGCCGTTTTTGCAGCTGGTTTTGCGGCCGGTTTAGCAGCGGGTTTCGCGGCTGGCTTGGCAGCGGTCTTTGCCGCGACTGGTTTTGCAGCAGGCTTGGCAACAGGTTTCGCAGCGGCGGTTTTAGCGGCTGGTTTGGCAGCTGCAGTTTTCGCCGCAGCAGGTTTGGCAGCAGCGGTTTTTGCAGCCGGTTTAGCGGCCGCGGTTTTCGCCGCAGCAGGTTTGGCAGCGGCGGTTTTTGCAGCCGGTTTTGCAGCCGCAGTTTTCGCCGCAGCAGGTTTGGCGGCAGCGGTTCTTGCAGCCGGTTTAGCGGCGGCTGTTTTGGCAGCGGCTGGCTTGGCGGCAGGTTTGGCGGCGGCCGATTTAGCAGCCGGTTTTGCAGCGCTGGCAGCGACCGGTTTTTTCGCCGCAGGCTTGGCGGCAGGTTTTGCTGCAGCTTTCACCGGCGCCTTGGCAGCAGGTTTGGCCGGTGCTTTTGCAGCAGCCGGTTTGGCAGCGGCTTTCTTGGCGGGGGCCGCAGCAGGCTTGGCCGAACGCAGGGACAACGCCTTGCCGACAGCCTCTTGTACACGACCGACGCCCTGGGCCAGTTTCAGGCTTTCTTGAGCATCGCGCTTGAGTTGCAGAATGTAGGCGCGGGTCTCGGACTGACGATCCTTGAGGGAGTCGAGCAAGTCTTCGAGTTGCTTCACTCCGTCCTTCGCCTTGGCTTGTGCCTTGGCCTTGCCGGCCGCCGCAGCGTCCTGCAATTTGGTGCGGGATTTGTGCAATTTCTCCTGCGCTTTTCCTCGCTGTTTTTCCAGTTTGGCGAGCAGTTTTTCAGCATCAGCCAAGGCTTGTGAACAAGCGGTTTCCAAATGCTCGAGCAGGCTGCCCGAGAGTTGTTGGAGTAAGTGCAACGGGGTATTTACAGGCTTCTTGGTGGCCGACATGGTTTACCTCCTGGCTGACGTGGGTGCGGCTCATACTAGACCTCTGCTGCTACCGCCGCTAGGGCATGTTGACAGTATCGAAAGCGCTGCGTTGCAACGGATCGAAAATCTTCCGGGCTTGCGTAAAACAAGTTCACTGTCGCACGCATTCACACTGGCATAATCTGCCGCATCTCAGGTCGGAGAGTGCCGATGTCGCGCTACCTTTTTTTATCGCTGTGCGTGTTTTTTTCCGTGGCTCAGGCCGCCGAAAAAACCACGGCAAATGAAGCTCACGATCTCGCGTACAGCCTGGGCGCAAGCCTCGGTGAGCGCCTGCGCCAGGAGGTTCCCGACCTGCAACTTCAGGCACTGGTCGAAGGATTGCAGCAAGCCTATCGAGGCCAACCCCTGGCCCTGAAAGATGAGCAGATCGAACAGATTCTGGCCGAGCATGAAGCGCAGGTTGCTTTGCAACAGAGCGCACCGCAGAGCGAAGTCGCCCTCGAAAAAGAGAAACGTTTTCTCGCGGTGGAAAAAGCCAAACCCAGTGTACGCGAACTGGCCGATGGTGTGTTGCTGACCGAGCTGGTGCCAGGTACCGGCGCGAAAGCCGGTCCGAATGGCAAGGTCCAGGTCCTGTACATCGGTCGCCTGCCCGACGGTACCGTGTTCGATCAGAACAGTCAGCCGCAGTGGTTCAGTCTCGACAGTGTGATCAGCGGATGGCGCAGCGCCCTGCAAAACATGCCGGTCGGTGCGAAGTGGCGGCTGGTGATTCCATCGGCGCAGGCCTATGGCGCCGACGGTGCCGGCGACTTGATCGAGCCATTCACGCCGCTGGTATTCGAAGTCGAATTACGCGGTGCCACCGGCTGAACAGCGCAAACGAAAAACGGCGCGCATAAGCGCACCGTTTTTTAAGGGTGTTGCCGGAAGGGGTTCAGGCTTGAACCGAATCCTCTTCCTTGTGAGCGGTGTGCAGCACTTCGATCAGGCAGTCTTCCAGTTCGAAGCGTTCGTGCAACAGGCCACCCAGTTCCTTGAATTTCTCTGCCACGCACTTGCCTGCATCGCACAGGTCATTGAACGCGAGCAGCTTCTCGGTAATGACGTCGATACGCGGGTAGATCGTCTCGGCCAACTCGAGGCCGCGAGTGTCGCCAAATGCCTTGGCTTCGCCCGTCAGCTGTTCGTAGATCTCGAAGTGCCCGGCAGACACGTAATCGACCAGCACGCCGCAGAATTCCTGCAATGGCTTGCGGTTCTCGCCCAGAGCCTCAGGCTTGGCGCCGAGAGCATCATAGGCCCGAACCAGTTCGTGACGCTCCTGCAACCAGCGATCGATCAGCAGATGCACTCCACCCCAGCGTTCCTGAGCATTCTGACAACTTTCGAGCATGGTGATCTCTCTTCCCTTGTGGGTCATGCTGCCCTACACCTGTCGCACACTTGAAGATCAAGAATCGGCCAGGCAGAGCGTCATTCGAGCAACATAATTCCAATGACACGTGCGGGCCAGATTATGCCCGCGCGACTGTGGCTTCAAGGTACGCAGGAGATAAAGTTCATACAAGTGTTTAATCGCCCGCCAGCGCAGGGTGCGACGACTCGCCGCTGAGCGGTCGCCGCCAAGCGATCCAGACAACGCGCAGCAGTTGCTGAACACTGAGAATTGTCATCGCGACAAAGAACAGCAGGCTCCACTCCGGCAGGCTCAGATCGAACAGCGTCCATGAAATCCGGGCGCAGTCCGCCGTACCGTTGAACATCTGCTGCACAACGTAAACCCAGGGATTGCTTGCGAACAGGTCAGCCAGATCGGGCGAACACGTGGACAGCTGTTGCAGTGGGTCGCCTTGCAACAACACCTGACGCCACGCTGTCACGGTTCCCGTCAGACTGCAGAGCAAACCCAGTAGCCAATACAGGGAAGAACCAAAACGGCCGGGCCCATGCACCGAAGCCATCAGACAGACACCCGTGAGCAACGCCAGACACATCCGCTGCATCAGGCACATGCCGCACGGCTGGAGGCCGACCGCATATTCCAGGTAATAGGAAACGCCCAAGGCCAGGGCGCCGGCAACGAAAACCATGAAAAACAAGGAGCGTGAGCAGGCCAGCGACATGGCTTTTCCGTACCAGTAGAGACAAGTGGTTACGGTAGAGGAAAGCGCGCCAGCCTTACAAGACGGGTCAGCAGGGACACTTCAACAGAAGTGTAGGGAATTCCCGACAGAATCGAGAGGATCAGAGGTAGCCCTCTGTAGGACTATGCCGATCACCTTGGACAATTGTAGGAAAGCGCCACAAATCGCTTACGCGTGGCGAGTGGGCGTGCCCCCGCTCGACCGCAAAGCGGTCGAATCGTGGATGGGTTTTAAACGAATAAATGGGCGTGTCGGTTCAGGGCCGCTGCGCAGCAGCCCAGCGGGGGCAAGCTCCGTCGCCACACACAATCAGGCGTGAACCGGAACGGGCAACGGCGCTGCCAACAGGCGTTCATCCAAGAGGCCGAGGCCTTCTTGAAACAGCTGATTACTGCGCTCGGTGTCACCCAGTTGTGCCAGCAATCGCGCCAGCTCCGCACAGGCTTCCGGGTTGCGCTGCACGCGCAGGCTGCTTTCCAGATAATCCCGGGCCTTGCCCCACAGACTGTTTTGCAGACACAGGCGACCCAGTGTCAGCAACAGGCTCGGGTCGGCCGGATGGTTTTTCAGCCAACCCTCGGCGGTTTGCAGCTGACGTGCCGGATCACTGCCACGAACCAGTCCGTAAAGGCGCGCCAGATGGCTGTCGTAGTTACGCTTGAGCGCCGTTCGCAGAACCTCTTCGGCCTCTACCTGGGCACCGACTTGTCGAAGCTGCTCGGCATACGCCAATACCAGTTGCGGTTCCTGGCGCTGCGCCGAGGTGAGTTGCTGCCAGGCGCGGTTGAGCGATTGCAATCCGACGGTTCCGTCTTCTTCCCGACGCGCTGCCAGGGACAGGTTCTCCCCCCAGGCCCGGCGTTCCAGTTCGGCCAGCTCGGCCGGCGGCAGCACCTTGTCCTTGCGCAGCTCCGGCAGCAGGCGAATCACGGCGGACCAGTCACCGCGTTGCTGATGCAAACGCTGCAACTGGCGCAAGGTCTGGACGTTATGAGGGTGACGCTCATGCATGGCCTGCAAGGTCACCAGGGCACCGTCGGTGTCGCCGCGATCGGTCTGCAGTTGAGCGTGGCTCAAGGCAATCGCCAACTCGGCCTGGGGCTGGCGTTCCAGCGCACGCTCCAGCAAGTTGTCACTTTCCTCGTAGTGGCCTTGTTCGTTGGCGGCGCGAGCAGCGCCGAGGTAGTAAAGCAATGGCTGGCGCTCGGCTTCGGCGGCGCGATGCAAATGACGCTGTGCGCTGGCCCAGCGACCTTCGGCCAGGTCCAGCTGACCGTGTTCGATCGCCACTTGAACCCGACGGCTGCGATTGCGCCGCGACCAGGGATTGACCACGCCGCCGGAGGTCGTGACCAGTTCGACCAACGCCTTGATGCCCCAGAACACCAGCCACAACACCGCCACCAGGGCCAGAGTCGCCCACAGGCTCGATTCGAAACGGAAGCTCTTGTAAGCGATCAGCACGTAGCCGGAATGTTCGGCAATCGCCAACCCTAGAGCGGCGGCAGCGGCGATGACCAGAAACACGATCACATAGAGACGCTTCATGGCGTGGCCTCCTGCTGAGTGCTTGCGGCAGGCTTGGCCATCGGTTTGATCGACTCCTCGGCGTTGACGTTGCGTCGCTCGAGATAGCCCTGAACCGCGCTGAGCGTGCCGGTCAGGTCTGGCGTGACGACAGTGACCGGCTGCTTGCTCAGCTCGACCACCTGCTCAAGCATCACTTTGCTCTGCGGGTTGTCCGGATTGAAGTTGCCTTTGAGCACGTCCCGCGCCTCGTCCAGTGCCTGGGTGTAAACCGCGGCCTGACCGTTGAGTGCCGCCCACTGCGCCTGTTCCAGCGCCAGGCTCAGGGCCAGACGCACTTGGCTCAGGCTCTGGCCTGCCAGCAGCGGACGCACATTTTTATCGGCGTTGAAATCGATGCGGATGTAACGCGAGATCTGATCCCACCACTGCGCCCAACGGCTGGCGCCGTCGCCATCGGCGGTCAGGCCCAGCAGGGATTCGCCACGGTCCTTGTACTCGGGCGCCAGCTCGGTGAGGTTGATCACCTGATCGCGCAGCGCACCCAGTCGCAGGAAAAGACCGGTGCGATCCGGCTGTTCGGTGCTGCGCAAGGCGACCAGGGTTTTCGCCACTTGCTCGCGTGCGGCAAAGGAACCCGGGTCGTTCTGTTCGCGAAGAATTTCGTCGGCGCCCTGCACCAGGGCCTGAGCGCTGCTGATGTCCTGCAACGCCGAAAGCCGCAGGCTGGCCAGACGCAGCAAGTGCTCGGCCTCGGCCAGACGCCAGTCCTTGCGACTCGCGCCGAGGACGGTTTCCAGACGTTGATTCAAACGCTGCTGATCGCCTTGCAGTTGAATCACCAGACGACTGCGAGCGTCCAGCTCTTCAGCGGCAGGCATTTGCTCAAGCCGTGCACTCAGGCGCTGTTCGTTCAACTTCAGACTTTGCGCCTGATCGTTCAGCGCCTGCACCTGGCTCAACTGCTGCTGCGTGCTGGCTTGCAGGTGACGCACCTGCCAGACGCCCCAACCGCCCACCGCCACACCGGCGGCGCCCAACAGCAACGCGACTATTGCCAGCCCGTTGCCTCGGCGCTGCCCGACAGCAGGTGGCGCAGTTTCAACCGGAGCTTCAGCCGGCGCATCAAGCACTGGCTTCACGTCATCTTTAGGCAAGGCTGTTTCGTTCACGTATCCATCCTTTGCATTAGAGAACGGGTTCGGGATGCTCCCGCAACGCCGTTAGCAAAGCCGCGGCACTGGCGCCGCGACAATCCACAACTGTTTGGGCCCCGGCGGCACGTGCCAGCTCGGCGACCCTGGGGCTTGGAACAAACAACGGCAACCGCGCCAATTGCGGCCAGGCAGCGCCGGCCAATTGGTGCAGGTGCTCAAAACCCTGTCCACTGCTGACCACCAGCCCGTTCAAGCGTTCCGCCTTGATACGCTCCGGCAGTGCTGCTGGCGGGTACTGCGGCAGTTCGCGGCGGTACAGCTCCAGATACTCGACACTAGCACCAAGCTCGCGCAAACGCTCAGCGAGCAACTCGCGGCCGCCCTCTCCCCGCATGATCAACACCCGTGGATCGGGTCGTGCGACAGCCTCACGCAACGACGCAAGCTCCAGCAAGGCTTCACTGTCATCACCCTCAGACGGAAAACTCACGTCCAACCCGTGATCATCGAGAATCTGCGCAGTCGCGGCACCCACGCTGAACCACTTCAGGCGGGGTCGCTGCGGCCAATATTGACTAACCAGATCCACCGCGATTCTGGCGGCCGGCTTGCTGACCACGATTACCGCGCAGTACCGGTCCAGATGCTGAATCACCTCGCGCATTGTGTCAGAGGCGGGAATCGCTTCAATTTCCAAAAGCGGCAAACGGCTGCTGAAAACCCCCGCTTCGGCCAAAACCTCGCTCAGCGCCACCGACTCATCCGCGGGACGCGTCAGCAGCAGGCGCCAACCCGTCACTCGTGACCTGCCTCGCCGTAGACCGCTTTCAGAATGTCATTGGCGCCCTGATTCAGCAGGTCTTCGGCCACTTGCACACCCAAGGCTTCTGCATCGCTGCGCGGCGCACGAGCCTCGGCGCTGAGCAGCAGGCCGCCGCTCGGATCGCCCACCAGACCGCGCAACCAGATCTGCTCGCCTTCCAGCACGGCGTAGCAGGCGATCGGCACCTGGCAACCGCCATTCAGATGTTTGTTGAGCGCACGTTCGGCCGTCACGCGGGTGGCGGTGTCCTGATGGTGCAGAGGTGCCAGCAAGGCGTGGATTTCAGTGTCGGCGGTGCGGCATTCGATACCGACGGCACCCTGGCCACCGGCCGGCAGGCTGTCGTCGACGCTGATGGCCGAGGTGATTCGTTCTTCGAAGCCCAGGCGAATCAGGCCGGCAGCCGCGAGGATGATGGCGTCGTATTCACCGGCATCAAGCTTGGCCAGGCGCGTGTTGACGTTGCCGCGCAGGAAACGGATTTCCAGGTCCGGGCGACGGGTCAACAACTGGGCCTGTCGACGCAGGCTGGAGGTGCCGACGATGCTGCCTTGTGGCAGTTCATCGAGGCTGGCGTAGGTATTGGAGACGAATGCATCACGCGGGTCTTCTCGCTCGCAGATGCAGAACAGGCCGAGGCCTTCGGGGAAGTCCATCGGCACGTCTTTCATCGAATGCACGGCGATGTCGGCTTCGTTCTCCAGCAGCGCGGTTTCCAGTTCCTTGACGAACAGGCCCTTGCCACCGATTTTCGATAGCGGCGAGTCCAGCAGCTTGTCGCCGCGACTGACCATGGGTACCAGTGTCACGAGCAAACCCGGATGGGCCGCTTCAAGACGGGCTTTGACGTATTCGGCCTGCCACAGGGCGAGAGCACTTTTGCGGGTGGCGATGCGGATTTCGCGAGAGGACATGGATCAATCCGTACTGAATAGATACGGCGGATAATAACAGCTCAGTCAAATCCACTTTGACTTGTATCAGGTATTGCCTGGCCTCCCTGGCCCCGGATGTCCGGCAATCGGGTGAGAAATTCGCCTGCGGATGGCGAATTAAAGCTGTTGCATCATTTTGCGCACACCCGCCACATGGCGTCGGCTGACGATCAGGGCATCGCCGTTCAGGCCTTTGAGAAACAGCTGAAAGTGTCCCAGCGGCGTGCGTTGCAGGCGCTCGATGCGTTCGCGAGCGACCAGGGCGTTGCGGTGGATGCGCACGAATCGGTCACCGAATTCATCTTCAAGGGCCTTGAGCGGTTCATCCAGCAGCACTTCGCCGCCTTCATGGCGCAAGGTCACGTATTTATGGTCAGCAATGAAGTAGACCACCTGACCCAACGGGATCAGTTCAATACCCTTACGGGTACGCGCGCTGATATGGCTGCGCGGGCCGCTGCCGGTTTCGGCGGCGGGACGGGTCAAAGCCGCAAGCTGGACACGATTGGGTCGCTCGGCTTTTTTTAACGCATCATGCAATTGTTCTGTACGCACAGGTTTCACCAGATAGCCTACGGCGCTGGCCTGTAAGGCTTCCACGGCAAATTCATCGGGCCCTGTGCAAAACACCACGGCAGGCGGGGTTTCACGTTCGCACAATCGGGCAGCCACTTGCAGGCCATCGAGGCCGGGCATGCGGATATCGAGCAAAACGATATCCGGCTTGTGGCTGTCGATCAGTGCCAACGCTTCTTCGCCGTTCGTAGCGCTGGGCTCCAGGACGCTGTATCCCTCGAGTTCGCCGACCATTCGGCTCAGGCGCTCGCGGGCAAGGGGTTCGTCATCAACGATCAGGACATTCATATTGCGCTGGATTCCTGCGTGAGTCTCGCACAAGGATAGCGTAGACAAGTGGAGTGACGTCCGTCACCGCGATCCACGCTAAGACTAGCGCGAAGGCCAAAAAGTGCCGCCCGTCCGACTGCTAAATTTTTATTCGCCGGGCAATCGGCGGTTGGCGAGGCATCGCCGTAGGGTTTGCTGATACACAATATGAACACCCCCTCTTCTTTTTAGTCCGCTGAAGCGCCGAAAATTGCGCTGGTCCTACTGTCCAACTGTAGACGGTTGCCGGGACGTTATTACTCAATTGAAAAATATCGTTGCGCAATTCAGACCTCGCTGGCTTCGAGCATAGGCCCGGGCACGAGAAAAAAACGTGTCGACCAGTGTCAGCGACAGGATTGGCAACCCTGTTATTATCCGCGACAGCTTTCAACGCCATCTTTCTTCAGCCGATACGAGCGAATTCATGAGCACTGACAAGACCAATCAGTCCTGGGGCGGCCGCTTCAGTGAACCCGTCGACGCCTTCGTCGCCCGCTTCACCGCCTCCGTCACCTTCGACCAGCGCCTGTATCGCCACGACATCATGGGCTCGATCGCCCACGCCACCATGCTGGCCAAGGTCGGCGTGCTGACCGATGCCGAGCGCGACAGCATCACCGATGGCCTGAAGACCATCCAGGGTGAAATCGAGGCCGGCCAGTTCGACTGGCGCATCGACCTCGAAGACGTACACATGAACATCGAAGCGCGCCTGACCGACCGCATCGGCGTGACCGGTAAAAAGCTGCACACCGGTCGCAGCCGTAACGACCAGGTCGCCACCGACATCCGTCTGTGGCTGCGTGACGAGATCGACCTGATCCTGGCGGAAATCACCCGCCTGCAAAAAGGCTTGCTGGAACAGGCCGAGCGCGAAGCCGGCAGCATCATGCCGGGCTTCACCCACCTGCAAACCGCGCAGCCGGTGACGTTCGGTCACCACATGCTGGCCTGGTTCGAAATGCTCAGCCGCGACTACGAGCGTCTGGTCGACTGCCGCAAGCGCACCAACCGCATGCCTTTGGGCAGCGCCGCGCTGGCAGGCACCACTTACCCGATCGACCGCGAGTACACCGCACAACTGCTGGGCTTCGACGCCGTGGGCGGCAACTCGCTGGACAACGTGTCCGATCGTGACTTCGCCATCGAGTTCTGCTCGGCCGCGAGCATCGCGATGATGCACTTGTCGCGCTTTTCCGAAGAGCTGGTGCTGTGGACCAGCGCGCAATTCCAGTTCATCGATCTGCCGGACCGCTTCTGCACCGGCAGCTCGATCATGCCGCAAAAGAAAAACCCGGACGTGCCAGAACTGGTGCGCGGCAAGACCGGCCGAGTCTTCGGTGCGCTGATGGGCCTGCTGACCCTGATGAAAGGCCAGCCACTGGCCTACAACAAGGACAATCAGGAAGACAAAGAGCCGCTGTTCGACGCCGCCGACACCCTGCGCGATTCGCTACGAGCCTTTGCCGACATGATCCCGGCGATCAAACCCAAGCACGCAATGATGCGCGAAGCGGCCCTGCGCGGTTTCTCTACCGCCACCGACCTGGCGGACTACCTGGTGCGTCGCGGCCTGCCGTTCCGTGACTGCCACGAAATCGTTGGCCATGCCGTGAAGTACGGCGTGGAAAGCGGCAAGGACCTGGCGGAGATGAGCCTGGAAGAGCTGCGCAAATTCAGCGACCAGATCGATCAGGACGTGTTTGCCGTGCTGACCCTGGAAGGTTCGGTAAATGCCCGTGACCATATCGGCGGGACTGCGCCGGCACAGGTCAAGAAGGCGGTCGCTCGCGGTCAGGCGTTGCTCGCCAGCCGTTAAGCCACCAAAAGCTTCGCGAACAAGCCCGCTCCCACACTGGGTCTGTGGTGTTCACAAAGTATGTGTTCACCATCAATCCAATGTGGGAGCGGGCTTGCTCGCGAAAGCGACCTGAAGGACGCTACAAATCTACTTCTTGGACGCGACCATCGCCATGAACGCTGGCATCGCCGCTTCCTTGTCCGCCGCAATCCGCTGCGCGTTCGGATTCCGCTCCAGACGCTCCAGTAGCGCCTTGGCCGCGGGCATATCCGCCAACAGGTCGATACCGAACAGCTTCTGCCCCACCGCACAGGCCAGCGGCACGCTGTACAGGAAATACAAATCTGCAAGGCTCAGGCTGTCGCCCGCGACATAAGGGGCAAACTTGCCGTGCCGTCCAAGCGAGGCAAAACCCAGCAGCAACTCGGTCTTGGTCTTGTCCTTGATCGCATCGGGCACCGGCATGCCGAAAAACGCTTCGCCGAAGCAGGCGCGAGCCGGCAGTTCGATGTACAACTCGATTTCCTTGGCCAGCGCCAGGACCTGCGCCCGCTCGAAGGGATCGCTCGGCAACAGCGGCATACCCTTTTGTGTTTGCTCGATGTATTCGAGAATCACGGCGGTTTCGTTGACGAAACCTTGCTCCACACCCAGCACTGGCACCTTGCCGCGCGGGCTGATTGCCAGCGCCTCGGGGCTCTGGCCGGCGTAAAAAGGGACTTCTTCGAATGGCAGTCCTTTTTCCAGCAGCGCCAGTTTCACCATGTTGTAGTAATTGCTGACGGAAAATCCATAAAGCTTGAGCATCACATAGCCTCCGGGCCGTGCGGGGTTGGCAGTGCCTGCTTTATAGAATGCCAAGGCGTTTCTCGCCAGCAGCATCATGGCGCTGAATGCAGGTAAACTGGCCGCCTTTCCTTGAGGAGCCTGCCATGAGCGAGCCAACCCCCGACAACAACCAGGACGATATCGACGAAGAAGAGTTCGCCGAAAACACTCTGGTCGAAGCCATCGAAAACCAGATCGAAAGCGACAATCCGCCTGCCGCCAAGGCGACCTTCAACAAGTTGACCCTGGTGGGCTACGAGCGTGAAGAAATCCTCAACCTGATGGCTCACGTTTTGGCGGTGGAAATCGACGCGATCCTCGAAGAAGACCGCGCGTTCAACACCGAATGGTACGAAGCGGCGCTGCGCGCGCTGCCAGAGTTACCGCCGGAAAAGAAATAAGCCCGACACCTGTGGCGAGGGGATTTATCCCCGTTGGGTCGCGGAGCGGCCCTAAAACCAGTGATCGCGGTGTTTCCAGTAAATCGCGCTCACAGGTTTTACGACTGCTGCGCAGCCGAACGGGGATAAATCCCCTCGCCACAATGAGCTCCACAGTGCCATTCGCTCATTGCACACAAATTGTCACCCATCGATCCTGCCTCCCCCCAGACCCTGACTACACTGGAACGCACCCCGCTGCCGCACCACCCGCAGGGGAATGCTTCCCAAGGTGAAAAACCCTGTCGCGAGCACTGGACATGCCGCACGAGTGGGATCACCTTAGGGGCGCTGTCGTCCAATTCCTAGAAAGTCTGGAGTCCTTATGTCGCTTACCCCTGAGTTGGTTGCCGAACTGGAAATCCTCGCACTCTTCAACCTGGACAGTTCCCAGGAAGGTTTGAAAATTCATCAGACCGCTGCCCCGAAAGCCATTGCTGCCGCTCGACGCCTGTACGAAAAAGAACTGATCGACCAGCCCGATGGCGGTTATCTGACCAGCCTGGGTCGTGATGCCGCACAAAATGTGCAAACCGTCCTGACTATTCTGAGCGTCCAGGAAACCGCCTGAGCATCACCGCATCGCCCACGGAAACCCCTGCTACGGGATTTCCGCGGGCACACTTCGTTGCACGACGATAGAAATCTGACGTCAAAAAACAAAATCCGCTTAAACGTCCCGCGACCGAGGCGCTAAACTGCCCTTCATTCTGAGACCTCCGACGTCCGAGCCCCGCGAGCCGGTTTGAGCTGACATGACCCGCACCCATGAAATCCGCCCTGATCTGGACGAGGGGATCGACCGCAAGGTTCTCAGCCAGCTGCGCGCACGCTTTTTAAAACTCAACGAGGGCCGCATGGCCCGCGCCATGGAAGGGTTGTCGACCCGCCAGCAAGGGGTACTGACCCTGCTGCCACTGTTTTTCCACGTCAATCATCCGTTGTTGCCGGGTTACGTTTCAGGCAGCACGCCCGCCGGGCTGTCGAACTTCGAGCCTGACGCCAATGCCCTGGCCGAAGCACAGCGCCTGACCCGCTCGTTTTCATACAAGCCGCGCCACGGCAGCAATCCGCCGCGACCGATTCACGGCCTGTTCCTGATGGGCAGCCTTGGCACCCTCGCCCAGGCCGATCAAAGCGACATGGACGTCTGGGTCTGTCACTCGCCGAACTTGAGCGAAAGCGAACTCAACGAACTCCGTAAAAAGTGCCAATTGCTCGAAACCTGGGCCGCGAGCCAGGGCGCCGAGGCGCATTTCTTCCTGATCGACCCGGCCCGCTTCGTGCTCGGCGAGCGGGACAATCAACTGAGCTCGGAAGACTGCGGCACCACCCAACATTATCTGCTGCTGGACGAGTTCTACCGCACCGCGATCTGGCTGGCCGGACGCACGCCGATCTGGTGGCTGGTGCCGGTATACGAAGAGGCCGCCTACGACCGCTACACCCACGCGCTACTGTCCAAACGCTTTATCCGCGCAGACGAAACCCTTGATCTGGGGCATCTGGCGTACATCCCGCCCGGAGAATTCATTGGTGCTGGACTTTGGCAGCTGTTCAAGGGCATCGAGTCCCCCTACAAGTCGGTGCTCAAACTGTTGCTGATCGAGGTCTACGCCAGCGAACACCCCAGGGTTCAGTGCCTGAGCCTGCGTTTCAAGCAAGCGGTGTTTGCCAATCGGCTCGACCTCGACGAGCTGGACCCGTACGTCGTGGTCTACCGGCGCATCGAGGAATACCTCACCGCCCGGGGCGAACCGGAGCGTCTGGAGCTGGTACGCCGTGCGCTGTACCTGAAGGTCAACCGCAAACTCACCGGTAGCAGTCGCACCCAGAGTTGGCAGCGCTCGTTGCTGGAACGCCTGGCCCAGGAATGGCACTGGGATCATCGGCAACTGGCCCTGCTCGACAGTCGCAGTCAGTGGAAAGTCCGCCAGGTCAGCACTGAGCGCCGGGCATTGGTCAACGAACTGAATTACAGCTACCGCTTCCTGACCGAATTCGCCCGCAGCGAACAGACCGTCAGCCTGATCAACAAGCGCGACCTCAACGTGCTGGGGCGACGTCTATATGCGGCGTTCGAGCGCAAGGCGGACAAGGTCGAGTTCATCAACCCGGGCATCGCCCCGGACCTGGCCGAAGACACCCTGACCCTGGTGAACGCGCCCAACAAGAAAGAATCGGGGCAAACCCAGTGGGGCTTGTACAACGGCAGCCTGACCGCCCACGAGTGGGAGCACTTCGCGCCGATCAAGCGCAGCCGCCAATTGCTGGAGTTGCTGACCTGGTGCCATCGCAACGGTGTCATCGACAGCAGCACCCGCCTGGCCTTGCATCCCGGCGAGAGTGATCTGAGCGAGTTCGAACTGTTCAACCTGCTTGGCAGCCTGCAACAGAGCATCGCCCTGCCCTTGCCCACCGTCGCTGAAGAACCCTTGTTGCGCGCCAGCGTGCCGAGCGAGGTGCTGATTCTGGTGAACGTCGGCGTCGACCCGCTCAAGCATCACCGCGACCTGAACATCCTGATGACCACCGAGCGCACCGACTCCCTGAGTTACGCCGGGGTCCGGGAAAACCTGGTGCTGACCCTCGACCAAGTCACGCTCAACAGCTGGAACGAGGTGCTGGTCAATCGCTTTGACGGCCCCCATGCCCTGCTCGACTGCCTGCGCGATTACCTCAATAACCTGCCGAACGGGCCGCGCCAGCCCAAGTTACGCGTACGTTGCTTCTGCCATAACCGAGCGCAGTTCATCGCGCAGCGGGTCGAAGAAGTAATCGACACCGCGCAGAACCTGCTGCTGAGCAGACTCAACCACCGCTACCTGATTCAGGTCCAGCAGCATTACCACGTGCTGGAACTGGTGCCGGGGCAGGTCAATCACGTCGCCCTCGCCACCCTGCCAGCGCTGTTCGATTACCTGGGCGAAGAGCTGGCGAGCTACAGCCCGCTGCACCTGGACCCGATGGCGCTGGAAGATCAGGACCTGGCGCTGATTCTGCCCATGGGCCAGCCAGACTGTATTCAGGTGTTCTACCGGGTTCACGATGACCAGGCCGACCTGTACGTGATGGATGAATTCAATGCCTTGTGGCAGCAGCGTTCGCCCTATCACGACGAACAAAGTCTACTGGTGCCGCTGCAACGCTTCCTGCAATCGATCCAGTACCGGCGCGATGCCTTGCTGCCGATGGACGCTGCCCAGCCATTGAGCCTGGACACGCTGTATTACCAGCTGTTGCCATCCGGCCCTGGGCGAGCCCGTCGGGTCGAACCCAGAACTGCACCGCAAACCCCGGTCAACAAACCGTTCTACGACGTGCAGGCGATCGTCGGCAAAGCCGCACCAGGCGAGGTGCAGGTCACGTTGTATTGCAATCAGCGGGAATTTTCAGAGCTGGAACATGGCGAGCAACTGTTCAGCGTGGTCGCCCGGGAAATCGTCGAGCAGCGCCGCGAAACCGAACGCTATCGCTGCTACATCACCGACCTGGACCTGTCGGGCCTGCTCGGTGATGGTCAGAGTTCAAGCAATTTGTATTTGCGCTACAAGGCCGATCTGGAGCGCGCATTGAACGACGCGCTCGAGCGGGTCTGAGGGAGGGTTATTCCGGGAAGTCGCCGCCATTGGCTGGCTGCGATTCGACTTCAAGCAGGGTTAGCTTGAGGGTTTTGCCGCCCGGTGCGGGCCAATCGATGTGCTGTCCGACTTTCAGGCCGAGCAATGCACTGCCCACCGGCGCCAGGATGGAAATCTTGCCTTCGTCAGCGTTGGCATGCTTGGGGTACACCAACGTCAGGTGATAGTCCTTGCCACTGCTTTCTTCACGGCAGTGCACTTTGGAGTTCATGGTCACGACGTCTGCAGGCACTTCTTCGTGACTGACCAGCGTATCGGCGCGATCCAGTTCGGTTTGCAGCGCGATAACGCCCGGCAGCGTGTCGTCCAGGCTGTCGATCAGGCGTTCCAGACGTTGAACGTCCAGACGAGTAAGGGTGATGGAAGGTGCGGTCATGATGAAGGCAGACTCCTTTCTTCTGCACAGAAAAAGCAAAACCCCGCCAGAAAAAGGCGGGGTTTTCACGAGCCTCGATGGGTTGAGGCGTTTCTGGACACTATCACAGCTCAATAAATATACAAGTCAGGGGGAGAGGAGCTTCGGACGTGCGGGGAGAAACTCTGTGGCGAGGGGGCTTGCCCCCGTTCGGTTGCGAAGCAGTCGTGAGCTTTTGGGGCCGCTTCGCGACACAACGGGGGCAAGCCCCCTCGCCACAAAAGTCTTATGCCAAGGTTTTGCGCTGGACGGCCTGGGCGCAGATCACACGGCGGCGATCATCATCCGCCGAGCGCCATTCGCGGATGTCTTCGACGTGGCGAAAACACCCCAGGCAGACCTTCTGTTCATCCAGCCGACACACGCCGCTGCACGGCGAAGGCACCGCCGGGCTGACATTGCTGTAAAGCGGTTTGGGCGGACGAACGGGGGCAGGCTGGGTCACGATCTCACAGACCTTCGAAATCGAGTTCGACGTCGGCTTGCTGCTTGACGATGCGCTCAAGCATCTCGCCGAGCTGCTCTTCGCTCTTGTCGCACATCCAGCGCTCGCTCTCTTCGTCGTAATCGAAGTGGAAACCGCCGGACACCGCCGCCAGCCACAGCTGACGCAGGGGTTCCTGGCGGCTGAAGATCAACTGGCTGCCGTTTTCGAACTTGACGGTGAGCACACCGGCCGAGCTCTCCAGGTCGATATCCAGGTCGCTCTCATCGAAAATATCCTCCAGCGATTGCTGGGTGGCATCGACCAGATCGTGGAAACGGGCTTCGGTCAAACTCATTGCGGCAACCTCAAAAAGTGTCTGTTCACGCTCAAGCGCCGCAAGATACGGGCGAGCCCCGGTGATTGCAAAGGATAACGACCAAGCACCGATATAGGTACATCAAACGCGGTCCCTGTGGGAGCGGGCTTGCTCGCGAAAGCGGTGGTTCAGTCAACAAAGCTGTTGAATGTGCCGACCCCTTCGCGAGCAAGCCCACTCCCACAAGGGTTGCGTGATACCGACTGATCTCTGGCAAGCCCCGCCGGACGGGAGCTCCCTCGCATAGGCAAGCTGCCGGGTGGCCGGTATACTCCGGCGCAATTAACGCATTTTCAAGGATTTCGCCATGAAGCGCCTGATCTCTTCCCTTGCCGCGCTCCTCGCGGTTGCCTGTCTTTTGTCGGCCTGTGGTCAAAAAGGCCCGCTGTACCTGCCCGACGAAAACCAGGATCCAGCCGAGCAGGCGCAGTCCTCGCAAAAGCAGCCGTCGAAAGCACACAAGCACGACGTCTACCAATAAGGGAACGCCATGGACGCTTTTAACTACCGTGACGGTGAGCTGTTCGCGGAAGGTGTTGCTCTGTCCGCCATCGCCGAACGCTTTGGCACACCGACCTATGTCTACTCCCGCGCCCACATCGAAGCCCAGTACCTGGCTTTCGCCGATGCGCTGGCCGGCATGCCGCACCTGGTGTGCTTTGCGGTCAAGGCCAACTCCAACCTGGGTGTTCTGAATGTCCTGGCGCGCCTGGGCGCCGGTTTTGACATCGTCTCCCGTGGCGAGCTCGAACGCGTGCTGGCCGCTGGCGGCAGCCCCGACAAGATCGTGTTCTCCGGCGTCGGCAAGACCCGTGACGACATGCGCCGTGCCCTCGAAGTCGGCGTGCACTGCTTCAACGTCGAATCCACCGACGAGCTGGAGCGCCTGCAAGTGGTCGCCGCCGAGCTGGGCGTTCGCGCGCCGATCTCGCTGCGCGTGAACCCGGACGTCGATGCCGGCACGCACCCGTACATTTCCACCGGTCTCAAAGAGAACAAGTTCGGCATCGCCATTGCCGACGCCGAAGACGTGTACGTCCGCGCCGCGCAGCTGCCGAACCTGGAAGTGGTCGGCGTCGATTGCCACATCGGCTCGCAACTGACCACCCTGCCACCATTCATCGACGCCCTCGACCGCCTGCTGGGCCTGGTCGACCGCCTCGGCGATTGCGGCATTTACCTGCGCCACATCGATCTGGGCGGCGGTTTGGGCGTGCGTTATCGCGATGAAGAGCCGCCGCTGGCAGCCGACTACATCAAAGCCGTGCGCGAGCGTCTCGACGGTCGTGACCTGGCGCTGGTGTTCGAGCCGGGCCGCTTCATCGTTGCCAACGCTGGCGTGCTGCTGACCCAGGTCGAGTACCTCAAGCACACCGAACACAAGGACTTCGCCATCGTCGACGCGGCCATGAACGACCTGATCCGCCCGGCGCTGTACCAGGCCTGGATGGACGTCACCGCCGTGCGCCCTCGTCAGACCGCAGCGCGAGCCTACGACATCGTCGGGCCGATCTGCGAGACCGGCGACTTCCTGGCCAAGGACCGTCAACTGGCCCTGGAAGAAGGCGACTTGCTGGCCGTGCATTCGGCCGGTGCTTATGGGTTTGTCATGAGTTCCAACTACAACACCCGCGGCCGTGCCGCTGAAGTGCTGGTGGACGGTGATCAGGCAATTGAAGTGCGTCGCCGTGAGACGGTAGCCGAGTTGTTTGCTGGCGAAAGCCTGCTGCCGGAGTAAAACCATGCTGCTGCGTTTTACCAAGATGCACGGCCTGGGCAATGACTTCATGGTCCTCGACCTGGTCAGCCAGCACGCGCACATCCTGCCCAAGCATGCCAAGCAATGGGGCGATCGGCACACCGGCATCGGTTTCGACCAGTTGCTGATCGTCGAAGCGCCGAGCAATCCGGATGTGGATTTCCGCTATCGGATCTTCAACTCCGACGGCTCCGAAGTGGAACAGTGCGGCAACGGTGCGCGCTGTTTCGCCCGCTTTGTACTCGACAAGCGCCTGACCGCAAAACGGCAGATTCGCGTCGAAACCAAAAGTGGCATTATCGAGCTGGATATCCGCAGCGACGGCCAGATCAGCGTCGACATGGGCGCACCGCGCCTGGTGCCGGCCGACATCCCGTTCATTGCCGACAGTCAGGCTCTGAGCTACTCGCTCGACGTCGACGGCACAGCGGTTGAACTGGCCGCCGTGTCGATGGGCAACCCGCATGCGGTGTTGCGCGTCACGGATATCAACAACGCACCGGTGCATGAACTGGGGCCGAAAATCGAACATCACCCGCGCTTCCCTGCGCGGGTCAACGTTGGTTTTCTCCAGGTCATCGACCGCAACCGCGCGCAGCTGCGCGTCTGGGAACGTGGCGCCGGGGAAACCCAGGCCTGCGGCACCGGCGCCTGTGCTGCTGCAGTGGCCGCGATCAGCCAGGGGTGGATGGATTCGCCGCTATTGATCGACCTGCCCGGCGGGCGTCTGTCCATTGAATGGGCAGGCCCAGGCCAACCGGTCCTGATGACCGGCCCGGCAGTCCGTGTTTACGAAGGACAAGTACGTCTTTGAGTGAGTCAAACCCATGACCGACAAGCCCCAGGTTCCCGCCCGACAGCCCGACGAATCCCCTTCCGAAAGCCTTGAGGCGGCGGCGATTGCCGCGTACCTGGAGGCTCATCCGGATTTCTTCGTCGAGCATGAAGAATTGCTCCCGGCGTTGCGCATCCCGCACCAGCGTGGCGACACCATCTCGCTGGTCGAGCGCCAGATGACCATTCTGCGCGACCGCAACATCGAATTGCGTCATCGCCTCTCGCACTTGATGGACGTGGCCCGCGACAACGACCGCCTCTTTGACAAGACCCGCCGCCTGATTCTCGCCTTGATGGACGCCACCACGCTGGAAGACGTAGTGATCAGCGTCGAAGACAGCCTGCGCCAGGACTTTCAGGTGCCTTTTGTCAGCCTGATCCTGCTGGGTGACAACCCGATGCCGGTTGGCCGCTGGGTGACCCACGCCGATGCGCAAACGGCCATTGGCGGCCTGCTCTCGGAAGAAAAAAGTGTCAGCGGCAGCCTGCGCGAGCATGAACTGGACTTCCTGTTTGGCGAAGAGCAGCGCAAGCAGATCGGCTCGACCGCCGTCGTCGCCATCAGCCATCAAGGCATCCACGGTGTGCTGGCCATCGCCAGCCGTGATCCGCAGCACTACAAAAGCTCGGTGGGTACGCTGTTCCTGAGCTACATCGCCGAAGTCATGGGCCGCGTGCTGCCACGGGTCAACAACTCCCTTCGCTCGGTACGCTGATCATGGAACGGCAACTGGACGCTTACTGCGAACACCTGCGCAGTGAGCGGCAGGTGTCGCCTCACACGCTGTACGCCTATCGCCGCGACCTCGACAAGGTGCTGGGCTGGTGCATCAAACAGAACATCGACAGCTGGGCCGCGCTGGACATTCAGCGCCTGCGCAGTCTGATCGCTCGTCTGCATTCCCAGGGGCAATCGTCCCGCAGCCTTGCGCGGCTGCTCTCGGCCGTGCGCGGGCTCTATCACTACCTGAACCGCGAAGGTCTGTGCGACCACGATCCGGCTAACGGTCTGGCGCCGCCCAAAGGCGAACGAAGACTGCCGAAAACCCTCGATACTGATCGCGCACTGCAACTGCTCGAGGGTGCGGTGGAGGATGATTTTCTGGCTCGCAGGGATCAGGCGATACTGGAACTGTTCTATTCCTCCGGCCTGCGCCTTTCTGAGCTGACCGGGCTCAATCTCGATCGACTGGACCTGGCCGACGGCATGGTCCAGGTGCTCGGCAAAGGCAGCAAGACCCGACTGTTGCCGGTGGGCAAAAAGGCCCGCGAAGCACTGGAGTTGTGGTTGCCATTGCGGGCCATGACCAACCCGGCAGATGACGCGGTGTTTGTCAGCCAGCAAGGGCGGCGCCTTGGCCCTCGGGCGATTCAGGTACGGGTCAAGGCTGCCGGCGAGCGCGAATTGGGGCAAAACTTGCACCCGCACATGTTGCGGCACTCCTTTGCCAGCCACTTGCTGGAGTCCTCGCAAGACCTGCGCGCGGTGCAAGAACTGCTCGGCCACTCGGACATCAAGACCACCCAGATCTACACCCACCTGGACTTCCAGCACCTGGCGACGGTCTACGACAGCGCCCATCCACGGGCCAAACGCATTAAGAGCGATGATTCATGACGATCCAATTGATCACCTTCGACCTCGACGACACCCTGTGGGACACCGCCCCGGTGATCGTCAGCGCCGAAGCCATCCTGCGTGAATGGCTGACCGAACATGCACCGAATCTGGGCGCGGTGCCGGTGGAGCATTTGTGGACGATTCGCGAGCGCGTTCTGAGCAGCGAACCGGGCCTCAAACATCGCATCAGTGCGTTGCGTCGGCGAGTGCTGTTCCATGCGCTGGAAGAGGCCGGATACGACCATGGCCAGGCGTCCGACCTGGCTGATCAGAGTTTTGAAGTGTTTCTGCATGCGCGGCATCAGCTCGAAGTATTCCCCGAGGTGGAGCCAACGCTGGAGGTGCTGGCCAAACACTACGCGCTGGGCGTGGTCACCAACGGCAACGCCGATGTGCGCCGGCTAGGGCTGGCGGATTACTTCAAGTTTGCGCTGTGCGCCGAAGACATCGGCATCGCCAAACCGGATGCGCGACTGTTTCATGAAGCATTGCAGCGTGGCGGGGCAACGGCCGAGACGGCAGTGCATATTGGCGATCATCCAGGTGATGACATTGCCGGAGCGCAACAGGCAGGGTTGCGGGCGATCTGGTTTAACCCGCAAGGCAAATTGTGGGAAGCGCAGAGGGCACCGGATGCCGAGATTCGCAGCCTGACCGAATTGCCGGCGTTGTTGGCGCGGTGGAACTCCGCGTCGGCGTAAAACCTGGCCCCAACCAACACCGCCAAACCCTGTAGGAGCCGGCTTGCTGGCGATGGCGTCCTGCAAAACAGCACACATTTCAAAATCTTTCGCCAGCAAGCCGGCTCCTACAAGGGATTGCTCCGGGCTTCAGAATTTTTCTCCACCCATGAAAAAGCCCGCAGCGACGGCGGGCTTTTTCAGCAAGCAGGAAGCAAGCGCTTAGATAGGCCGGCTGCCGTACTTGTTGTCAGGCTTCTTGGGAGGATCGGCGACCACATTGGCCTCCACTTCCTGCACCTTGCCGCCCTTGGCCAGGAACTCTTCCATGGCCTTGGCCAGAGCATCGCGCTCCTTGTTTTTTGCTTCGACGCTCGGCAGCTCATCGACCGACACCGCAGCCTTGGCCTTGCCTTTGGCGGTCGGAACGGGCGCTTCACCGCCGTCGTCTTCAACGACGTCGTCCGCCGCTGCTTCCAGACCTTCTTCGGTTTCGTCGTCGTCGCCTACTTCGAGGTCGTCGTTTTCCAGATCATCGTCGCTCATGTTCTACCTCATGACTTGCGAAAAGCAGATTAGTTATAGCCCAGCTTCACCGTCTGTCGACAGCCGCCGGAAAAATTCAATAACCGCTGGTGACCAGCGGTTCATGCCTCTTCACCGTGCACGGTGGCGAGGACTTTACGGGCACCGCCAAAATCACGGTGCTCGCCCAGATAAACGCCTTGCCAGGTCCCCAGCGCCAGTCGGCCCGCCGAAATCGGCAAACTGAGCTGACAGCCAAGCACGCTGGCCTTGAAGTGCGCCGGGAGGTCGTCCAGGCCTTCGTCGTTATGCTCATAGCCATCTGTTCCTTGTGGGATCAGACGATTGAAGAATCGTTCGAAGTCGCGACGTACCGCCGGATCGGCGTTTTCGTTGATGGTCAACGACGCCGAGGTATGCTGCAGCCACAAATGCAACAGACCGACCCGGCACGCCTTGATTTCGGGCACGCCGGCGAGTAACTCGTCCGTTACCAGATGAAAGCCCCGAGGCCTTGCCCGCAGGGTAATCAGAGTCTGTTGCCACATACAGTTCTCCGCACGTTCGGGGCGCATTCTAGCGCGCTCTGGGAAAAAACAAAGGCCCTAATATTCCTTCAATCATGTAAGCCATTGGCCGCAGAAAAACGCCCGTCGTAAACGCCACTAAACGTGTACGAAAAAACCTTTCAGCAGTTCCTTCACTGACAAATCCCAGACAAAAAAATGCCCGGCAAGCCGGGCAAATTTTTATGCGCGTGCTTACAAGTTGTAGCCGCGTTCGTTGTGGAGTGCCAGATCGATGCCGACGGCCTCTTCTTCTTCGGTGATACGCAGACCCATGACGGCGTCCAGCACCTTGAGAATGATGTAGGTGACGATCGCGGTGTAGATCACCGTGAAGCCCACGCCTTTGCACTGAATCCAGACTTGTGCGGCGATGTCGGTGACGGTGCCGAAGCCACCCAGCGACGGTGCAGCGAACACACCGGTCAGGATCGCGCCGAGGATACCGCCGATGCCGTGCACACCGAAAGCGTCAAGGGAATCGTCATAACCGAGTTTGCGTTTCAGGGTGGTGGCGCAGAAGAAGCACACCACGCCCGCTGCCAGACCGATCACCAGCGCGCCCATCGGGCCCACGGTGCCTGCGGCCGGAGTAATTGCAACCAGACCGGCCACAACACCCGAAGCGATACCCAGTGCGCTTGGTTTGCCGTGGGTGACCCACTCGGCGAACATCCAGCCCAGTGCGGCAGCGGCAGTTGCGATCTGAGTCACGAGCATCGCCATACCGGCCGTGCCGTTGGCCGCTGCAGCGGAACCGGCGTTGAAACCGAACCAGCCAACCCACAGCATCGCAGCGCCCATCAGGGTGTAACCGAGGTTGTGCGGTGCCATTGGGGTGGTCGGGAAGCCTTTACGCTTGCCGAGCACAATGCACGCGACCAGACCGGCCACACCGGCGTTGATGTGCACCACGGTGCCACCGGCGAAATCAAGCACACCCCAGTCCCACATCAGGCCGCCGTTGCCGGACCAGACCATGTGCGCGATCGGCGCATAGACCAAGGTGAACCAGATGCCCATGAAGATCAGCATCGCGGAGAACTTCATCCGCTCAGCGAAGGCACCGACGATCAGCGCCGGGGTGATGATGGCGAACGTCATCTGGAAGGTGATGAACACCGCCTCAGGGAACAGCGCCGCAGGACCGGTCAGGCTGGCTGGCGTGACACCGGCGAGGAAAGCCTTGCCCATGCCGCCGAAGAACGAGTTGAAGTTGACGACGCCCTGTTCCATGCCGGTGGTGTCGAACGCGATGCTGTAGCCATAAATGACCCACAGAATGCTGATCAGACCGGTAATGGCGAAGCACTGCATCATCACGGAAAGAATGTTTTTGGAGCGAACCATGCCGCCGTAGAACAGCGCGAGGCCGGGAATGGTCATGAACAGCACAAGGGCTGTCGAGGTCAGCATCCAGGCGGTATCGCCGGAATTGAGGACTGGGGCCGCCACTTCGTCTGCCGCCATGGCCAGGCTGGGCATTACGAGGGACAACAGGGCTCCTAGCCCTGCTAATTTACGCAGAGTCATATTGTTTTCTCCTGGGGCGTTGGGTTTGTGGCGGCTTAGATTGCGTCGGTATCGGTTTCGCCGGTACGGATGCGAATCGCCTGTTCCAGATTGACCACGAAAATCTTGCCGTCACCGATCTTGCCGGTGTTGGCCGCCTTGGTTATCGCCTCGATAACCCGGTCCAGATCCTTGTCGTCAATGGCGACATCGATCTTCACCTTAGGCAGGAAATCGACCACGTATTCCGCGCCGCGATACAGCTCGGTGTGACCCTTCTGCCGACCGAAGCCTTTGACTTCAGTAACGGTAATGCCCTGCACGCCGATCTCGGACAACGACTCGCGCACGTCGTCCAACTTGAACGGCTTGATGATGGCAGTGACTAGCTTCATGAAAACTCTCTCCCGAATTGGTGGACTTGCCCCAGGAAAACAAACCCGACTCAAGTCTAAGCGCAGTGCCTGGCTTTGTAACGCATCGTCGGCCTTACCTGCCCGTCCGACGCCAGCTAACCGCTCCGTACGAAACACTTCCCCCGTTCCGCTTGGCGCACTGCATTCGTCACATCGACTGCATCAGTGCATGGGTCACTACCCACCAAGCAGAAAGCTTGCCATCTCGCCAAAAGCCCCTGATATCAAGCGCTTGCCTGCAATGGGGTGCTACTGCGCTCGATTGCTCGATGCGTAACGCACAACAACAGTGCGACGCCGTCCGTCCGCATGCGCGAAAAGCGTGCATCCCTGCGGTCGGGATTGACTATAGACACTGCGTGATACACTGCCCGCCATTGTTTTCAGGACATTTCTCATGCTCGCGCCCAAAGACTTCCTCGACGCCCTGACCGGCACCGCCTCCCGCCTCTTCAGCGGCGACACCCCACTGCCGAAAAGCGAAATCGAAAGCCAGTTCAAGGCGTTGCTGCAGAGCGGCTTCAGCAAACTGGACCTGGTGAGTCGGGAAGAGTTTGATAGCCAGATGGTCGTGCTGGCACGGACTCGGGCACGCCTGGAAAGCCTGGAAGCGAAGGTTGCCGAGCTGGAAGCGAAGCTCAATCCCCCAACCGAGTAACCCCGCAAATCCCACTTTGAAACCCGATCCCATGTGGGAGCGGGCTTGCTCGCGAATAAGGTCGGAACGACCTTCAGATTTACCTGTAGGAAACGGTGCCAGGGGCGATCTCAAGCCCTCAAAAATCCCGGCACCTTCCTACAACAAAACCACCGCCGTCCGATTGCGCCGCAATGCACCGGTTTCTAAGCTCACCTTCTGCTGAATGTTCAGCACCGGGTTTGGCGACCTGGAAGCTTAAGGAGCATGACGACCATCGACGCAGTCATGGCGGTTGTGCGTGGGAGGCCTTCGGGTCTGCCGGGTTCCTTTTGCTCCGGTTCGCCAACCCGCGTACAACTGCCACCCAATTGTTTGGCGACGATTGCGGGCAGCCCTTTTAGCAAGAGGAGCTGTATCAATGAATAGCGATAATGCCTATCTGATCCCCCAAGTCTTCACCCGCCACAAACTCCACCTCCACGCCCTCCTCCTCCAAAACCAACCCTGGTTCAGCGCCCGCGACCTCGGCCGCTTCCTGCGCCTCCACCTCGACGACCGCGCCGTCCGCAAACTCGACCCCGACCAACGCCAGTCCGCGCGAATGCTCATCCACGGCAGCATCGAAGACACCCTGCTGATCAGCGAATCCGGCATCTACGCACTACTGATCTACCACTACTGCCCCGAATACCGGGCCCTGCGCGAATGGCTGACCCACGACGTAGTGCCTGCCCTAAGAGACGCGGAACACCTCACCCCAACCGAACGCCCGATCCTGAGCCTGCTGAACTGGCCGGAAATGTCGCTGAGTCTGCTGCACTGGAATAACCAGCCGTGGATTCGACTGCAGGATGTTCCGCACGTTCTACCTGATCAGGAGTCTTCAAGGTCTGCTATCAGTGCGCCTTGGTGGAAAAGAGCCGCGAAAATGCTTCACGCATTCTGAATAAAAAACCCCACGCTTTTTGCGTGGGGTTCGGTAAATCCAAGACAACAATCAGGCGCAGTGTGCAAGCCGCTCGACCTGATCCCGAATCGCGGCCCCTCGCTCAATCTCGGCTTTACGCAAATCGTAGGTCGATTGAAGGTTGAGCCAAAATTCCGGGGTCGTATCCAGACAAATAGATAGCCGTAGAGCCATATCAGCACTGACACCCCGACGCTGAAGCACAATATCGTTGACCGTAGGTGTCGACACGTTCAACGCTCTGGCCAGAGCGGCAGCCGTCAGGCTCAAAGGCTCCAGGTATTCCTCTTTGAGGATCTCGCCAGGGTGCACCGGGCGCATACCATTTTTAGTCATTACTCACCTCAGTGATAATCGACGATTTCTACATTCTCCGGCCCGTTGCAGCCCCAGACAAAGCAAATTCGCCATTGAGCGTTGATGCGGATGCTGTGCTGACCTTTTCGATTTCCCTCCAACGCCTCCAGGCGATTACCCGGCGGAGATCGAAGGTCTTTCAGCACGACAGCATCATCAAGCATCGTCAGCTTTCGTTCCGCGACACTCAGAATGGCTGACCACAAACGGGTCTTACCGTTGCAAAACAGGTACTCGGTCTCAGAACACTTAAAGCTTAACGTTATGCATTAACCTTGAGTGTATAAGGCAAATTCATGAATGCAAACTCGCTGCTATGAGTATTTCCCCCCTCTTTCAAAACTCTAGGAAAAGGACTACCCACGCCCTTCAGAAGGCCCCAAAAACCGAGCTTGGTCCTACAAAAATATGGGTCCATTCTGATTGCATCAAAACTGTCTTCGGCGCTTGAGTTGACTGGCCTAACAACTAAACCATCAATCAAAGGCAGGTCGCTGTGAAGCCCAAAAAACGGCAAGCAAAACTGTTACTCATCGCTGAGCTTCATGCCGAGGCGCTCCGTTTAGCCGGGAACGTTTCTGCCAGCCAACATCGTTTTTTTAAAGTGGCAGCAATGTATGGCAAAGAGCTCGAACCTGATGGCTGGCTTGCAGGCACGAGTCGGACCAGGCTCCCCGAATAAACCGCCCAAGTGGCGGTTTTTTTCGCATCCAAAGCAGCGCAACAAAGCTCGCAACATCCTGCGAAAGTTTCGCGGCTCAGCCGCCGCACCAAATCATCACCTCCCGACTACCCTTAAAAAACCCGCAGGAAGCGGCCCCCGTAAAGCTCAAGGAACGACCATGTCCCTCTCCATCGTCCACAGCCGCGCCCAAATCGGCGTGGATGCGCCCGCCGTCACCGTCGAAGTCCACCTGGCCAACGGCCTGCCATCGCTGACCATGGTCGGTCTGCCCGAAGCGGCGGTGAAGGAAAGCAAGGACCGGGTGCGCAGTGCGATCATCAACTCAGGCCTGCAATTCCCGGCGCGGCGTATCACGCTGAATCTCGCCCCCGCTGATTTACCGAAGGACGGCGGACGATTCGATCTGGCGATTGCCCTGGGGATTCTGTCCGCCAGCGTGCAGGTGCCAACGCTGACACTGGATGATGTGGAATGTCTGGGAGAATTGGCGCTGTCAGGCGCGGTACGTGCCGTGCGGGGCGTATTGCCGGCCGCACTGGCAGCGCGCAAGGCCGGACGCTCGCTGATGGTGCCGCGGGCGAATGCCGAGGAGGCGTGCCTGGCGTCGGGGCTGAAAGTGATCGCGGTGGATCATTTGCTGGAAGCGGTCGCGCACTTCAATGGGCACACACCGGTCGAGCCTTACGTGTCCAACGGTTTGCTTTACGCCAGTAAACCCTATCCAGACTTGAACGAAGTACAGGGCCAACTTTCAGCCAAGCGCGAATTGCTGATCGCGGCGGCGGGCGCTCATAACCTGCTGTTTAGCGGACCACCTGGCACCGGGAAAACCCTTCTGGCGAGTCGTTTGCCGGGACTGCTTCCCCCCCTGGCCGAGCATGAAGCGCTGGAAGTCGCCGCCATTCAATCCGTCACCAGTTGCGTGCCCTTGAGCCACTGGCCGCAAAGGCCCTTCCGCCAACCCCATCACTCGGCCTCCGGCCCGGCGCTGGTGGGCGGCGGCTGTAGGATTTGGAAATAAATGCGACTTTTTTGAAATTAATGCGACGAGCTTCGTGATGTTATTCCGTCGACACGAGCTCGCGGGGTAAGAGCTCATTAGCTGGAGAACATCGCCTTTCGCGCCGAGATTGGTTGCGACACGGTGTGTGCTGTCGGACTTTTCGAAACTGCTGGCTATACCGTTGCGTGATGGCTGTGATTTGATGGATGTGATTGGTCGGCGGTTGCGGGCGCAGACTGCGGAGTGAATGAAAATGGGCGACCTGTGGGCCTCCCACTTCGTATAATGAATAAAAGTATGTGCCAACCTTTCCACTGGACATTCGCATGAAAACGAAACAGATCAATGAAATCAGCAAATTTCTTAGTTATGTTCTCAGGCATGAACCGCAAACTATAGGCTTACAACTAGATAGCGAGGGCTGGGGCAACATTGACTCCTTGATCGCAGGCGCCGCTAAAGAAGGTCTAATCTTAGACCCGACTCTTATTCAAACAGTCGTTAGCAGCAGTGATAAAAGACGATTCAGCATCTCCGAAGATGGTCTGCGTATTCGTGCAGTACAGGGGCACTCAATGCCAACCGTTAGCCTTCAGCACATTGAGAAAGCCCCCCCGGACTTTCTCTACCATGGCACTGCAACACGGTTCCTAGAGTCAATTCACCAACAAGGGCTGATTGCCGGCGCACGCCACTATGTACATCTGTCGCACGACATACTCACCGCTATTGCTGTCGGACAACGCTATGGAGTTCCTGTAGTGCTAAAAATTGAAGCCATTCGAATGCACCAAAAAGGCTTCAAATTCTTTCAAGCTGAAAATGGTGTTTGGCTGACAGAGCATGTCCCTTTGATTTTTCTGCACGAGAACCAACCCTACCCGCCTTGACAACTCTGCAATACATAAAAAGCAGCGATAAATTTTTCAGTGATTATAATCACTACAGCCACAGCCAAATCTCATGCAAAACCTATAAAAAGGCTTAGGATGCACACCTTTAAAATTTACCGATTTCAAAACATCAACACCCAACTAGCACCTCGCCACAATCTTTCTTTAAATAACTATATAACCGATAACTCACCTGACAAAAAGACCTCTTCAGCCAATATATGAAAAGCCATATTTTCCGCTAAAAACTGAATACTAAAATGCTTCAGCCTTGGCGGTTCAAGACTTGTTAGCAAACGCCAAGAATCCAAACTATTCCGTACAAAATCAGACTCTCTAAACTCAGTCAACTCACCCAACCCAAACTCACTGGCGTCACCCAAAAAACTGAAAAGAACGCTTCCCGGAAATGGAAGTTTAATAAAGGAGTGGACATTCTTAAAAACCATCTCTCGCCTAACAATTGACAATTCCTCACTACCATCAGCGTCAAAAATATCTTTCTCATACTCGACATCAAGTACGAGATCCACTCCAACAGAGCGGAATGAGACTTTTGACTCGCCAAATCCTGGCAACCATTCATAAGGATTGAGCACCAGCTTCGGTTGACTTATTTTCATGGACGCACCGATTTCAGTTGATCTGCCCCGGTCGACGGCAGACCGTTATTTTTTAGTTGATCTTTTGCAAGATCATTAAATGTTTTACCTGGATAGGCTTCAACATTAGTCTGATTTCGCCCAAACCACTGATTTCTAGGAATTCCTGCTTGCTCAAGTGCTGTCGAGGTTCTCGTATTCAAAATGAGCCGAGCTCCATTCATTTCCACGTAGTCAAGCGGGAGTTGATTTGGAGTAATGGCTCCGGTCTTCAACGCACCAGCTAAATCTTCTACTGTCTTTATAGGTTTACCTGCCAAAGCCGAGTAAAGCTTTACTCCATCAGGGCTAAAGGATCGGTCAGATCTGATTGTATTCTGAGCAAAATTTGCCTCAGCCAACACTCCTCTTTCTGCATTGGCAACGGCACCAGTTCCGCCGATGCCCCTAAACGCTCCAACCCCGCCTGCTGCCGAGAGCATTAGGGCGATGGCCATTTCCCCCCAATACTCAGGTTCGCTCAACATCATACCGTAGCTTTCTAGAGCCTTGGCACCTTGCCCCTTGTTTGCGTAAAGCAATGTTGAGGACAGATCAAGCTGCCACTGAGTCGAGTATTTGAAAGCGTCCTGCATCTCCGTAGGAAGCGTCACCCAGGCGTTGTACTCCGCGGGTTCCATGATCATCCATGGTTTACTCGACTCATCCAGCAACGTGTAGCTAACCGCATTTGAATCAGCATCGGTATTAAGAACAACGTTACCGAGATTCTGAGACCGCTCCCCCACCATCTTTAGTATGGTTGAACATCCAGTTCCTCTCGAATCCTTTGAGCACGCTTCGTACTTCTCCTGAAACTCATCAAAATGGCCCTGAAAGTTGTACAGCGTCGCATTGTTGGCAACCCATGCCCCAGTTTGCAAAGTCCCCGCATCAACATTCCCTGTCGTTGAAGCCGCTAGCACCCCCACGATCTGCGACACCATCGAGAGCAGGTTTGGGTTGCCACCGACCAAATTATTCAGGTCTACGATGAGTGCTTCATTCGCACCAGCCGCCAAGGCTCCAGTTGCAAAGTCCCCGCCTGTAACCTCTGAGAGCAGCCCGCCCACCATGGCGTGAATAACAACTTTAGTCGGGGAGCCGTCGGCAACTACTCCTTTGGTGAAGTCACCTACCGCGTTGAAGCTGGCTGCCGCCAACGTGTTGAATAAGGCAGTTTTCAACACATCACTGACGCTACCCTCTTGGCCCAGCGCCTTGCCCAGCAACGCGGATGTTCCGCCTTGCAACACCTGATTTACGCCAAACCGACTAATCCCCTCCAGACTACTGAGGTCAACAGTGACTTTCCCTGTAATCGGGTTGGTTTTTGTTTTCAGAATGTCATCAAAGAAACCAGCCGTTACACCAGCCGTCACACCCGAAATCACATACCCCTTGAGCGCCTCCGAGGAAGTCACGTCCTGGAACACCGCTCCAAGATTCCCACCATTGTTGATAAAGCTGGTGGTCGCATTCGTTGCTGCACCAGAAGCCACTGCGGCAAGACCCGCAGCCCAGGCTGTGCCCATGCTGGCGCTTAAAGCGCTCAGTGCGGCGGGGCCGACAATGGCGGCCATGACAATCGCAATAATTATTTGAGAAGCGGGACCAAGACCTGAGTTCTCATACTTGAACGACTCATGGATTTCCTTGACCAGTCGCCAATCGACATCGCCCCGTGCTTCGGCTTGCTTCAGCCAGGCTAGTTGCGGATCGGCCTGGACCATTGCATCAATTGCTTGAGTGACGGTTTGCTGATCAACCTGTTTGAGGTCGATTTTCAAGCCATCAACGGCCTTGATCGTGATGCTGCCTTTGGCAATCATCTGAGTCTGGCGGAACGTCTCGTCGGTATTACCCTTGCCTTTGGATGAGGTCCAAAAAGCGTCGTTATTACTCTTGGTGTGGCTTTCATCATGAAGGTCTTTCACCCCCTCAAAAAGGATCGAGCCACCGCTGTCGATAACGATGTCCTTACCGCTGTCGACTTTGGCCACCTGATAGTGCTGGTCGCCGCCGCTGGATAAAGTGAGGTTGCCGCCAGTCTTGATTTCACTACCGATATAGGTATTTTTCGTCACTTCATCGTGGCGGGTCTTGAGGCTGCCGAAGCTCCCCTTTTTCTTCATGTCGTACAGCGAATAATCCGTGTCCTGCGCCGCGAGGATGTCGAGCCTGTCTCCCGCCACCAGATACGCTTCATCGCCGGCAATGATACGGCTAGAGATCACCGCCAGGTTTTGGCCGGCACTGAGCGCCACGTCGCCACCTGCCGTCACTCCGGACATGACCTGACTGACATGATCCTCCTGGCGGGTCACTTTCTTGCTTTTCTTCAACGAGTGTTCTTCATCCGCCGCCGAGCTGATGGTCAGGTTTTCCCCTGCGTCCATGGCGATGTCACGCTTGGCCTCAACGTCACTGGCAATGACATTGACATCGCGGCCGGCCTCAACCGACAGGTCGCGACCGACACTGACGGTAGCCCCCAGTTGGGTGGTGTCGCTGCTGTTGTGGTTGGCACTCTGGTACGAACTGTTGCTGACCTGTTGCGCGGCGAGGTTGACGTCGCGCGCTGCCTCCAGGCTCATGTCTCGACCGCTTTGCAGCGCACCGCCAAGGTTGTTGATGTCTCGGCCTGCCGACACATTGAGGTCATTGGTCGCTTCGATACGTGCAGCGGTGTTGGCAAACTCCTTGTGCGTAATGCCGCGCATCGTGCTGTCGAGAGTGGTCAGTGTTCGCTCGTTGACCACGTCGCCGTTTTTCGCGGTGACACTCACGTCGCGCCCTGCGATGATGCCGCCGGCCTTGTTCACCACATCATTATTTGCCAGCGCATCAAGACGGTTGCCGGCCTCTATCAGGCCGCTGTTGACCACGTTTTTGCCCGCAGTCGCCGACAAATTGTTGGTGGCGCGCAACGTCCCGACGTTATCGAGATTCTGGCCTGCGATCAGCGATACATCCTTGCCCGCGACCAGCGCGCCGGTCGGGCCGAGACGACCTTCGGTCTGGGCCAGATACAACACGGGCACCAGCACTTTTTCGCCATTCACTTCGTGCTCTTCGAGCCAGACGATGTCGTGGGTAAGCGCCGCAACTTGTTGCGAGGTAAGGCTGACACCCATCGACAGATTGAGTGCGTCCTTGCTGGCGACGGCGTTGTTCATCAGGTACTTGAACAGACCTTCGTCAGTGGTCTGGCCGTCGATGTAGCGCTGGCCGGTACGGGCGATGACAGCTTGCTGAATCAGGCGTTGTTCGTACAGACCATCACCTAGACGCTTGGCGCTTTGATCGGGGTCGTAACCAAGGTTGGCCAGCAAGTAATCCGAACTCATGAACGACTTCAGGTTGGTGAGCACCGGATTGGTTTCGATCAGATATTTGTGCGGCCTGGCGGCGGTACTGCTCGACAGTGCCCCTGCCTGGCTGATGCCAATACTTGATGCCGCGCTGCTGAGGCGGAACAAACCGTTCTGACCGGTGGGCAGGATAAAACCCGGCAGGGTCAAAGGGTTTATCTGCTGTTGGGCCTGGTTGGGGGGTAGTTGGGCGTTGAGGTTGATGATGGTCGGGGCTGGTTGGCCGCTAAGCTGGGTCGAGCCAACACGCGAAGCGTTGGTGCCAATGTCCACCCCTTCGCGAACAACACTGTTGGTGAAATTTTGCGCCGCGTTGATGTTAACCGCGCCACCGCCTTGCACGACCGCATGCGCGTAGGACGATGGGCTCGTGTAAGTCACTATGTTTTCGAAGGGAGTTGCGTACTGGATCGCGCCCGGTGCAGCGGTCCGCACGCCGTCGCTGTAATGAGGTAACGCAAAGTTGTACCACAGGGAATCCGCAGAAACGGTGATATGTACCGAACCGAACCTGGTGTAGGAATCCAGATTTTTGCCACCCGGGCGAGGCGCTACTTGTATTACGGACTCGGCCCCGGAACTGTTCCAGAAATGGATATTGGGTCTTGAAAATGTCGGGGCGCTGCCGCCGACGTACCCCAATGATCCTGGATCGTAGGAAGGATCATTGGCAGCGTTGTAAGCCATGATCGAAACCCATAGACCAAAATCAGCGTTCTGCTGTCCAGCAGAAAGTGCAATAGATCGCCGCACACTGTAGTCGCCGACAGAAGCTCCTCTGTTCGTAAAGTTCTGCAGGTTGAGCGTGAGGTCATTTCCTGCACTGAGGGTCGACGCCTGATTGAGAAACTCTCCGCCGCGGGCCAAAAAGTTTCGCCCGGCCGTCATAGTGGCCGATGGTGAATCCTGGACAATTTGCGACTGGTAGTTTTCCACCCAAACCGCATAGCTGTCAGATCCCACCGAGGCAAGAGGATCGTATGAAGAGCAGCTGTAGCACTGCACCCCGATCTCGGCAGACACCAACTTGCCTGTAACTTGAAACACGTCCTTGCGATTCTCGATGTAGTCGGCCGCCAGGCTCAGGTCGCCAACACTTTCGAGAGACGCCGACACGTTGGAGATCGATGTACTTAATCCATTGTTGTCATCCTTGGCGATACTAATATTGCCGAGGCTGTAAACGTCCGCGTAACGATTGGTGAAGTCATTCACCCGTAACGCCATATCGCCACCGCTGAAGATCAGCCCGTTCTCATTGATCAGAGACGTAGCATTCACTCGAAGGTTTTCACCGCTGCCGAGCGTTCCCTGGTTGTTCAGATAGGCGGCGTTGACGGTCAACGCCCCAGCTGAAGTCAGGCGCCCGAGGTTAGTCAGGCTTCCAGTGCTACTGACATTTCCGATCGTGCCTGCGGTAATGCTGGCCGCAGAGGTAGTGTCGATCTGCGCGGCACTCAGCCCAAGACTGCCAACACTGCTCATGCGGCCGTTACCGCTATAAGCACCGTCCAGGCTGAGGGCAAAATTGCCGCTACTGGCAAGCAGTCCGTCGTTGAGCCAATTGACTCCACTTCCGTTAAAACTGTCGGAGGCCAGCAGTTGACCATTGGCGGTTTGGGTGAAGTTGCGGACATTGACGGTCAGCCGATTGGCCTGCAACACCCCGGTATTGGTCCAGCTGTCGGCGTTGAGGGTGAGGTCGCTATGGGTCACCAGACGGCCCCCGGCGCCAGCGATATTGGCCATGGTTAAGCCAAAGCTACCCGTTCCCAGATGCAGCACACTGCCGCCAGCATTGAGGAAGTTGCCGGCGCTGATGCTCAGGTCGGTATTGGCGGTTTCCAGCGTACCGTTGCGGTTGTCCAACAGATCCCTGATGTTCAACTGCGTCAGGCCGGTGTTGCCCAAGGCACGCATCTGCCCATTCAGATTGCTGAGACTGACTGCGCTGATGGTCAGGTCGCGGGTGCTTTCGATAATGCCCAGCGTGTTGTTCAGCGCACCGTTGAGGTTCAACTCGATGCGCTCGCCCGATATTTTCCCACCCGTTGAGCCGCTGTTGTCGAAGTCAACCCCAGTGACATTGGCCACGTTTTTGGCGAACAGCACACCATCGCGGTTGTCGATGTTTTGTGCGTTGATCAGAGCGTCACCGCTCTGCGCCGAAATGTGACCGCCATTGTTATCGAGGCCGGCCAAGGCGTGCAGGTCGAGGCTCTGGGCCTGAATGACGCCACCTTTGCCATTGAGGTCGTAACCGTTTTTCAGCACGCCGGTTACATGACTGGTGAACGCCCCCTGCAGGCTTGTCAGCACTCCGCCGCGGCTGTCGACAGCGCCGGCCGTTATGTCCAGATCACCTTGTTGAGCCAGAATTTTCCCTTCGACGTTACTGATCGCCTGGTTGATGATCAGGTTCAGAGCCGAGTGGCTTTGCAAGCTGCCAGTGCTATTGTCGAGGCTGTCGGCCTGGACGACCAGGTCGCCGTTTCGGCTGTCGATCAGCCCGCTACTGCCGTTCTGCAAAGCACCGCTGGCCGTGATCGTCAAGGTGTCGTTGGCGCCCACTGTGCCGCCGTGGCTGTTATCCAGGCCACCCGTCAACAAGGTCAACAGGGTCTGGCTGGCGATCTTGCCACCCTGGTTGTTCACTTGCACCGCACGCTTGAGCAACAGGTCACCGCCACTGGAGAGCGTGCCGCCGGTGTTGGTGAGGGTGCCTAGCAGGTCAAGTGTGATCGCACCGTTGGCGGCCATGCTGCCCGAGCTGTTGTCCAGATCGGTAACGTTGATGCTCATGGCTTGTAGGCCGTTGACCTTCCCGCCAGCGTTACCCAGCGTCATTGCTTGCAGCGTAAGTAACGCGCCACTGTCCAACAAGCCATTGGCACTGTTGTCGAGCAGGCCGGCAACGGACAACGTTTGCCCGCCTGCACTGGACAGGATGCCGTTACGGTTATCAACACTGGCCGCATTAACATGCAGGGCTTGTTGGCTGACCACGGCGCCTGCCTGGGAGTTGATCAGCGTACCGCTGAGCGTCACGGCGACATCGCCGCTGCGGCTGGACAGCGTGCCTGTATTGCGGTTGTCCAGGCTACCGCCCGTGACATTCAATCCCTGCCAGCCAGAGATCAAACCGGTTTGATTGGTAATCTGGTTGGCAGCCAGTGTCAGCGTCTGGTTGCTGACCAACTGACCGCTGGTGTTGTTCAAGCTGTCGGCGACCAGGTTGACAGCACCGATGCTGGACAACTGGCCGTTCTGGTTCAACATCGCGCCGCTGGCGGTAACTGCGACACCCGCGGCACCATTGAGATTGCCACCGCTGTTGTTCAGGGTCTGAACCCTTGTCGTCAGTTGGCGACTGGCGACGACGTTGGCGTTGTTGATCAGCGTCTTCGCGGCCAGGGAGACATCGCCGCTGCTGTTGCGACTGTTGTCAGCGTTGATCCCTGCTTCAATATTGCCGCTGTTGGTCAACTGCCCGCCTGCGCTCAGACTGATGCTGTCCCTCGCCGCCAGGTTCTGGCTGTTGTTCAGATCGCCTACAGTATTCACATTGAGGCGACTGCCGGCATACACCGGCCCCTGAGTTTCCAGGCTGGCAACGTTGACATTCACAGCGCCGGTGGCCGATGCCTGCGCCAGGCTCAGATGCCCATTGGCATCGATCTGAATATCACCGCCGCTGGCGGCCAGGTTGCCGGCCAGTTTCACGCCGACCCCAGCCTCGGTGCCCACCAGTTTGATCGCCCCGGCGTACATGCCACCCAGCGCCGAGGAGTCGATGGCCAGCCCCGGTTTGGTGCTGCCGTCATTGGCGCGGGCAGTGGCGTCGAGGGTCTGTGCGTTGACATCGTTGCGCCCGGCGACGATGGTCAGGTTGTTCGCCTGAATCTCGGCGTTAATCTTCGCGCTGCGGGTGATGATTTCGAATCGGTCAATGTTGCTCGCGTTGAGCCCGGCCCCTTCGATGGCGATGCTGCCCTGATCCACTTGAAAACGATCAAGGCGACCGCTGCCATCGAGCACCGGTTTGCCGGTGGTCAAGGTCACGCGCGGCGTGTTGATAAAGCCGCAACCGTTGCAGGTGATGCCGTACGGGTTGGCGACAATTACCCGCGCCGACTGCCCCGCCACTTCGGTGTAACCGCGCAACTGGCTCGGACTGCCGCCGACCACTTCGTTGAGGATGGTTTGCGCCGCAATTCCGTTGGTCAGGTTGGGGTTGCCGATGATGATCCCGCCCAGTTGCGTTGCACCGGTCTGATGGGCGACGTTGTTGAGGATCACACCTGGGGTGCCGACGTTGTAATCATGGAACTGGTTGTGTGACAGCCCTGTGCCATTGGGCGTGGCGATTTGGATGATCGGCACCCCATTGCCGGCCTGACCGAGGCTGGTGCCCGGCGTCGCTACCACAATGCCATCGGCCTGGGCCCACAGCGGTTGCCAGAACATGACGTTGACCAACAGAAACGCTAATCCGCGCTTGGGCATGCCGCAAAAGTGCTCACGGGTTTTCACGGCAGCAGAAGGCTGGCGCGCGAGGAAAGCGTAGTGGCGAACGTCCATGTCGGAAGTCTCGAAGAAACGTAACTAGATGAAGAAATCCAGGCGGAAATAGATCGGCGCTTCGCGCTCGGTCAGGGTGTCCGGACGTTCCAGGGAATGGGCAAAGGTCACGCTGGCGGCCAGGTGCTGACCGCGAGCAAACACCTCCAACGAGTTGCTGGACATGCGTCCGTGCTGATCGCCGTTATAACGATCGCCACGAATCACGCCCTGGTCGTAGCCAAGACTGGTGCCGTACTCGGCAAACACCGGGCGTAGCCATTCGAGGCTCACCGGGCGACTCCAGCGCAGGTCGTTGCGCCAGTAACCGCCGCTGTCACCGGACAAGGATTGATCCTTGTAGCCACGGATCGACGACTGCCCGCCAAGGCTGGTGCGCTGTGGGCTGAACAGCACGTCCTCGCTGCGCTGGCCGGTCATCAGGCTGCTGAAGCTGAACGACTCGCCCCACAGCTTGAACGGCTGCAGGTAACTCGCGGTGGCGGTGTACTTGCGGTAACGCGCATTCGGCTCGCCGGGGCCCGGATGATCGTTGCCTTGAGCGTCGAACGCGCCGATGCCTTCCTGCACACCGAGGTCGAGGTTGACGAACGCACTGCCGACCCGCCGACCGTGGTTGATGCCGTACTGCATTTCGCTGATGCGGTTACTGCTCAGCTTGAGCTTGCTGTCTTCGATGAAGTTGTTGCTGCGCAGGTACGAGAGCCCGGCGTTGAGGGAAGTCTTGCTGACGGCGTCGCGATGGATCACCCGCTCGGCGCGCACCTGATGATTTTCACTGTCGCCGGTCTGTTTGAAGTTGAAGCCGTTGGCGGCGATCTGCGAGCGGTACTCGCTTTGGCTGTAGGTGTAGCTGAAGTTCCACCAGCCCCACGGCAGGTTGTAATAGAGCATGGCGTTGTTGGACGTGTGCTGGTGATCGGACATAGCATCGTGACCACCGCGCAGCATGAACTGATCGGCCAGGCCTAGGGGGCTGTCCCAATCAAACGTCGTGCGCCATTGCTGCTCGCCGGTGCTGCGCTGGCCATCGTTGCTGCGCGACAACCCGGCGCGCCAGGGCGTTTGAGGGGGGTTCTTGACCAGCACTTCGCTACCACCGACGTTCTGGCCCGGCGTCAACTCCATCTGCGCCTGGTTTGATGGCAAACGATTGAGCTGATCAACTAGTTGCTCGATTTCCCGTAGATTGACCAGCTCCCCGGTCTTGCCGGGAAACGCCATGGCCAGCTCACGGTCCGACAGCTGACTGTCCTGCGCGCCCTTCAACCCTTCGAGCTTGCCCTCGACCACCAGCACCTTCAAATGCCCGCCGGACAAATCCTGCTGCGGCAAGTAGGCCCGGCTGGTGACCAGGCCTTTTTCGATGTAGTGGTTGGTGATGACTTTCAGCAGTTCGTTGAGCTGGGTGACCCCCAGGCACTGACCGATGTAAGGCTTGAGCAAACGCTCGCGCTCACCGGCGGAAAGACTGTCGGCGCCGTTGAGCTCGATGTTCTTGATGGGGAAACAACGGGTGTCGGAGGGAGCCGTCGGTGGCGTGGGCTTGGTTGCCTTGCCGGGTAATTCCTTGAGCTCTTCGAGACGCCGGCGTTGCTCGTCGAGCAGGCGATCCTGGCGTTCGCGGATCAGGTCGGTTTCACCGGGGGTGGGAGCGGCATACGCACTGTTTTGAGCACTGAGGCACAGCAGTGAGAGGCACAACAAACGTCGGGCCCAGGGCCAAAACAAATGCATGTTGGATCCATCGAAAAACAATGATGGCAAAATAGCATTGCGTCAAATGATCAGCCAACACCCCTGAGCGAGCTGAATTACTTTCACAAAACGATATAAGCCACTGAAACTTTTATTAATAAGAATCAAGAACCAGCGGTTTTGGCACCTCAACCGAAGAAGAATATCAGACGAACGGTATATGTATTTATTGGCGAATTGCCTCAAACGTACTATAGCGATGAACTCGTCACCCAGAACAAGACCATTGTGAAGGCCATTTTTGCTGCGGTTCGCGAGTCTCGACCCGTGCCAAGGTGCAATGCTTAATGGCTACGCAACCTCGCCAATCTATGGGCTTGGACAGCTTTCACTCGGGTTTACAGGCACATTGGGCAAATCGCGGGTAGCGGGCTCCACCTGACTGAACGGACGGGAGGGACGCTCACGACCGTAGCTGGGTCCGATTGATAGTGGCTTAAACGCTGATTGCACCTGAAAGGAGCGCTGAGTGTGAAGTACCTTTTTGAGAACCTGGCACTCGCTCCCGAGCTGAAGGACGGGGAGATCTGGTGCAGCACCTACCTGACAAGTCACGACGATGACTTGCTCCCGCTCGCTCGTGACCTGGCTAGCGCGTGCTCTGAAGAAAAAAACCATCAGGCCGTCGAAATAGAGGTGTGCTTTCCACTGAAAAACATCGTGACCGAACGCATTGAAAGCTTCCAATACGGATGCAGTCTGTCACCGATGATCGATGTGAGTAACCGTCCTTTGCTGCATGCATTACGCAAGGAGCTCGCCGAGATGGTGGCGATGCTCGATTCTATCGAGTATGTGGAGGAGTGAAGGAACTCCTGTCTAGTAGGCCCACGTCTTCACTTGAATTAAGCGGCAGGCCAAAAATGGAGGTCCTGCTTCCTTGCCTGAAACTAACCCCATCCAATCAGCCCTCTTTCGTGCTTCGTATAAAGATCGATAGCAGCTGCTTACCACATCAGCATCCAACTACGCTGGTGCAACTCTTTGGGACAGTTCTGCACAACCAGGTAAAGGTTTGCCAAGTTACCGTTGGGGTTTTGTCGAGGGTGATCTGGATCATTCGTACGAGATAAGCTGACAAAACCGCCTTCGCGTAGGAGATAACGATGACAAAGCTAGGGAAAAAAAGAATTCTGGTTCTGGTCGGCGCCGGCGCGTCTGTCGATTTCGGCATCCCCCAAACCAGAGACTTTACAGCAGCTCTCGAACGCGAGATTAGGGATGACGAATATTGCGTCCTAACAGGAGGGTTGAAAGCCTACGAATGGGTGAAAAATACGCTCGAAGAGTACTACGGTGCAGAGACGGGAGAGGCTCATTTTGAGCGCATTTACCATACGCTCCACGAGTTAGCAGCGATGAACCACATCGATGGAGCAGTACCGAAATACAAGCCTGTCCTCTACCCCTTTTTGAAACCGGAACACGACCATACAAACGAGGCCCTACGCGCTGCCGCTAACGCAATGCTCAAGGCAATTTACAAAATTGCGTCCACATTTTCCAGCACACCCAAGTGCAGCTTAGCACCACTCACCGCTTTTATTGAGGGATTAAAGAAGCAAGCGGTACCGAGGATATACACGACAAACTACGACGATTTTTTCTCGCAGGCGTGCCCAGGATTGTTCACCGGTTTCACAAGTAAGAGAGATGGATACAGCCTATTCAGCCCAAAGGATTATTGGGAGCAGTGGGATACACCTGGGCTTTTCCATCTTCATGGTTCAGTTCACTTTGGTTTCCCTCTGAGCATCAGGAAGCCAGATCCTAACGTCGGAATAGGTGACTTAGGGTGGTACGTGTAGTGGTCTAATGAAACCGGACACCCATTTAGGCGAGAATGCTCGCCAGATAGAGGTGTCTGATGACCAAACAACGTCGTTCCTTTTCCGCTG